>CAIYQF010000260.1 GCA_903928325.1 uncultured beta proteobacterium
CCAGCATATTGTGTGGATCGGGTATGTTGGGGACAGCAATAACGCCTTTGACTGCCGCATTGGGAGCGATGGATCCTTGCTCGGTTACATCCTTTGTATATTTTTCATAGTCGAATTTGAATCCCAATTTGCTGCTCGCCTTCCAGTCCGAAGCAATGCTTGCGAACGATCCACTTCCATTGACGCCGTTTACACCGGTCTCAATATGCGTTTGTGAGACATTTACACGCAATCCAACCTGATTGTCGACCCCCATCCTGCGGCTGATGTCCGCCGTGGCGCCAAATTGTCCAAAGCCATTGCCCGCCACCGAGGCCGATAAGATGTCTGTCTGCGCTGGCCGCTTGGTCACGAGATTGATAATTCCTGCCGGACTTGCCAAACCGAACATCAAGGCGTTGGCGCCTTTTAATGCCTCCACTTTTTCCTTGTCCTCGGTGGGTATGGTGATCACATTGGTGATTGCCAATCCGCCATTCAAACGGTAGTTTGTATACAGTCCGAGTTGAATACCACGGAATTTGACACTCGCATTGGCGCTTCCGGCGCCGTTATTGCTTGCCACGCCCGGGACGTTTTTGACCGCATCGCCATATCCTTCTTGCTGGTCGCCGGCTTCAATTTGTGCGCGCGACACCACCACTTTGGTCTGGGTAGACGACTCCTTTTCGGTCGCAACCGGCGGCGCCGTGCCGTCCTCTTCGGTGGCGGCAATCGGTGTTACAGCTTGGTCTGCAGCAAGCGCATAGGTCATCGGGACAGCCACTCCAACAACACCGATGGTGAGGGAAAGCCATTGGAATAGGCATCGATTTTTTGCGTCCATGGTCACGTGTCTCCATTGATAATTTTTTCGATCGCCTCACGGGGCGTCTGGCGTGCATCGTAGGCGCGCTCCCTGAAGCAAGAGTTAACGATTTCTGAATATTTATTAATTGTTTTGTATGCCTTTCGTCGCGCAGGTGCGTGCTCCAGCCTGCTGCGGCCGACGCCAATCTCGTCCAGCAAGAGGGCGTTAAGGTCAGATCCGTCGCTGAAATCTATCGGGATAGGGAGTTGCTGCGCTAGGATGCTTGCGGTGACCTGGGAGAACGCTTATCAGGTGCAAGAGCGTGCCATGCCATTAGTTGCAAGCATCCACCCACACCCCGCCCGTCACCTGCGCCATCAGCGCCGGGCTGATGCGCACCGCGCTGTTGACCGAGCCGGCCGCTGGCAGCACTTCGTCAAAGGCGCGCAAGCTGTGGTCCAGGTACACGGGCAGCGGGTGGGCCAAGCCAAAGGGGCAGACGCCGCCCACCGGGTGGCCGGTGAGGTCTTGCACCTCATGGGCAGGCAGCATCTTGCCTTTGCCAAAGGCGTTTTTGAACTTGGCGTTGTCAATGCGCGCATGGCCGCTGGCTACCAGTAAGACCACGCGACCGTCGCCCAGGCGAAAGGCCAGGGTTTTGGCAATGCGTCCGGGCTCCACGCCGTGGGCCAGCGCCGCCGATTCCACCGTGGGAGTGAGCGCCTGGGTTTCTAGGATGGGAAGGTCGAGTTGAAGCTGCGCAAAGAAGGCGCGTACCGACTGCAAACTCATAGCGCAAGCCTCGACTCAAGTGCCGCCCACATAAGGGTTGCGAACGCGCTCTGCGCCAAAGCTGCTCTCAGGGCCGTGACCAGGAATAAACACGGTGTCATTGCCCATGGGCCACAGGCGCTGGGTGATGCTGTTGATCAGCGTAGCGTGGTCGCCCTGCGGAAAGTCGGTGCGGCCAATGCTGCCGGCAAACAGCACGTCGCCCACAAAGGCGCGACCGATATCCGGCGAATAAAACACCACGTGGCCCGGCGTGTGGCCGGGGCAGTGGCGCACTTGCAGGGTGTAGGGGCCCAGCGTGACGGTATCGCCATCGTGCAACCAGCGCTTGGGCGTGAACGGGCGCGAGGGCGGAAAGCCATACGCGGCAGCAGCCATGGGCATGCCATCAATCCAAAACTGGTCCGCCGGGTGCGGGCCGATGATAGGCAGGTGCAGTAGTTCCGCCAGGTCGGCCGTGGCCCCGGCGTGGTCCAGGTGGCCATGGGTGATCCAGATCTGCTCCAGCGCCACGCCCAGGCGTTTGACGGTGTCCAGCAGCAGGTCCATGTCGCCACCAGGGTCGATGATGGCCGCGCGGCGCTCTTCATCGCACCAGACGATGGAGCAGTTTTGTTGGAAGGCGGTGACGGGGACGGTTTGGTAGTGCAGCATGGGGCCAATTATGGTGGGCGGCTACAAGCTTTCAGGCTGGAGCGATCTTCCGCCCGGCCGCGCCTCTCTAATTCCGAGGCGACGCCACATAAATTGCGGCACACGAATTGCATCGCAGCGCATAGGATGGGATGCGCAGCACGCATTGCAGAGCGGGTCTCCACCACGGGGGTGGTGCGAAGTTCGCGCTAAGGACACTGAACATGGGCACTGAAACCATAGACACGCTGATCGTAGGCGCCGGCCAAGCCGGCATCGCCATGAGCGAGCACCTGCGTCGCCTCGGCGTGCCCCACCTGGTGCTAGAGCGCGACCGCTTGGCCGAGCGCTGGCGTTCGCAGCGCTGGGATTCGCTGGTGTGTAACGGGCCAGCGTGGCACGACCGCTTTCCGGGCATGGAGTTTGGAGGCCTGGACCCCGACGGCTTTGCCAGCAAAGAGCAGGTTGCCGATTATTTGCAGGCCTATGCCAATAAATTTGACGCACCCATTCGCACCGGCGTGGAGGTGACCCGCGTGCAACGCAACGCCGGGCGACCCGGCTTTGCCGTAGAAACCTCGCAAGGCCGTATGGAGGCCCGCAACGTTGTGGCTGCCACCGGTCCTTTCCAGCGTCCGGTCATTCCCACCACTGCGCCCATAGACCCGCGCATTGTGCAAATCCACTCGGCACAGTACCGCAACCCGGCACAACTTCCTGACGGTGCGGTGCTGGTGGTGGGCGCAGGCTCCTCGGGGGTGCAGATTGCCGCCGAGCTGCAACGCGCTGGCAAACAGGTGTACTTGTCGGTCGGGGCACACGGCCGGCCGCCACGGGCCTACCGCAACCGCGATTTTTGCTGGTGGCTGGGCGTCTTAGGCGAGTGGGACGCCCAGGCTATGAAGCCGGGGCTGGAGCACGTGACCATCGCGGTCAGCGGGGCGCAGGGCGGTCACACAGTGGACTTTAGGGCGCTGGCCCATGCCGGCGTGACGCTGGTAGGCATGACCCAGTCATTTGACGACGGCGTGGTGCGCTTTGCGCCGGACCTGTCTGAAAACATTGCACGCGGCGATGAAAACTACCTGTCTTTGCTAGACGCCGCAGACGCGTTTGTGGCGCGCAATGGCCTGGAGCTGCCGCCCGAGCCGCAAGCTCGTGTGCTCCCACCCGATCCAAAATGCCTGACCCACCCGCTGCACAGCCTGAACCTGCTTGACGCCGGCGTGAGCACCATTCTGTGGGCCACCGGTTTTGCGCTGGATTACGGATGGCTGGCGGTGGACGCTTTTGACGCCCAAGGCAAGCCGCAGCACCAGCGCGGCGTCTCCAGCGAGCCGGGGGTGTATTTTGTGGGGTTGCCCTGGCTGTCGCGCCGGGGCTCGGCCTTTATCTGGGGCGTGTGGCACGACGCCAAGCATGTGGCCGACCACATCGACAAACAGCGCAAGTACTTCGCCTACCAAGACGCCGCACAGCGCACAGCGGCTATCTAGCGCGCAGAATCAAACCACCTGCAACTGGCCGATCAACTGGGCCAAAAATGCGTCGCACTGGGCGAGCTGCTCGACCTCAACATACTCGTCGGGCTTGTGCGCCTGCGTAATGGAGCCGGGTCCGCAGACGACCACGGGCACGCCCAGGCGGGCTGTAAACAAACCGCCTTCAGTGCCAAAGGCCAGCTTCACCACATCGGTTTGCGGATGGAAGGACTGTACAAAAGCCACCGCGTCTTCGGTGGCTGACGTGTCCAGGCCGGGGTAGTTGTTGACCTCGACCATCTCAATGCGGGCTTCGGGCACCACGGTTTGGGCCTGGGCTGAAATGCGTTCTGCGGCGGTTTGCAACAGGTCCACCAGGACCTGCGGATCGTCTTGGGCGATGTTGCGAATTTCAAATTCCATGTCGCAGCGGTTGGGCACGATGTTCAGGGCCACGCCGCCATTGAACTTGCCCACATGCAGCGTGGTGTAGGGCACGTCGTAGGCGCTGTCACGCGCGCCCTGTGCGCTGATGCGGGCCTGCAACTGGCGCACCTCACTGACGAAATCACAGCCCAGGTGCACAGCGTTGACCGTGAGCGGCGCCTGGGCCGAATGGCCCTCGCGGCCGTGGCAGGTGGCGTGCAGCGCAGTTTTCCCCTTGTGGCCGGTGGCCAAGCGCATCAGGGTGGGTTCGCCCACAATGCACAGAAAAGGCCGCACGGGCGCAGCGTGCAGCACATCGAGCAAGCGGCGTACGCCCACGCAGCCGATTTCTTCGTCGTACGACAGCGCCAGTTGCAAGGGCCGCTTGAGGCGTAGCTTGGACGCCTCAATCAGCGCATGCAGGGCGCAGGCGATAAAGCCTTTCATGTCCGCACTGCCGCGCCCATACAGGCGGCCATCGCGCTGCGTGAGTTCAAAAGGCGGCACCGTCCAGGCTTGGCCTTCGACCGGCACTACATCGGTGTGGCCTGAGAGCACCACGCCGGGCACGTCTTGGGGGCCGGTAGAGGCGAACAAATTGGCCTTGGTCCCCGTGTCGTCCATCACCAGGGTGGACGCTATGCCGTGCCCTCCCAGCAGCTCGCGCACATAGGCCACCAAGGCCAGGTTGGATTCGCGTGTGACGGTACGCTGGCCCAGCAAATCGGCCAACAGTGCCAGGCTACGGGTGCCGCTCATGGCTGCTCCCCGCTGCGCGCAAACGACATGCCAGGCACCTGGCCCTCTCCTATCAGCGCGCGGCTGTGTTCACAAAAAGCGTGCATTACTTTGCCCATGTTGTGTCCTTTGTACCAAGCCAAGCCCAGCTTGAGCGCGCGGTGCTCGCCCACCAAAGCCAGGGGAACCAGCGCACGCCCATCGAGCGCGACCAAGGCTTTAGGCCGCACATTGGCCAGGCAGTAGCCGATGTCGTTGGCCACCAACGAGCGCAGCACGTCCTGGCTGGTGGTGGTGGCCGCAATCTGGGGCACCAGGCCAGCGGCTTGGAACAAGGACAAAAAGTAGTCCCCGCTCACCGGCAAGTCCAAGAGCACCATGGCCCAACCCGCCAACTCTTGTAGCGTGACCTCGCCACACGCCGCCAGTGCATGGGCTGCACCCACAATGGCGTAAGGAGGCAGGGTGGCCAGTGGCTCAAAGGCGATGTCGCCACCGGTGATGCCCATGTCGTAGGTGATGGCGATGTCTATTTCGGCGTGGCGCAGCTTTTTTAGCAGGCCTTCCTGGTGGTCTTCGGTTTGCGTGAGCCGCACGTGTGGATTCTGGCGGGCAAAGCCCTGGCACAACTCGGGCGCCACCAGGGGCGCCAGCGTCACAAAGCACCCAATGCGCAAGGCCCCGCCCAGCGTGGCGCTGGCGTCGTTGGCCACCGCGTACAACTGTTCAGACATGTCCAGCATGCGCTGCGCCTGGTCTTGCACCTGTTGGCCCACGGGCGTGAGCGACAGGCCTTGCACCGGATGGCGCACAAACAGCTGGGTGGCCAGTTCGCGCTCCATGTGGGCTACCGCGGCCGAGATAGCCGATGGCGAAACAGGGATGGTTTGGGCCGCCGTCGCAATGCTGCCCACCTTGCACACCGCCACAAAATACTCCAACTGGCGCAGCGAGATACGGCTGGGCATGGGGCTAATGGCGCACGGCTTATACGTCTCCGGGGACGCCGTAACTCGGCGCTTGCGACGGGTCTAGGGCGCGTTGCCGGTAGCTGGCCACTTGGGGTGCAAACGCTTTCCACAGCTGCGCCAGTTCGTCCAGGGGGTTGCCCTCGGTCCAGTCCACCCGAAGATCGACAACCGGCCAAGACACGTCATCGACCACCAGCATGCCCGCAGAATGCACCGGCCCGGCCTCGCCACCGCTGCGCAAGCCCGCCGCCATGGCGGTCAACAACCGCTCGGCCAGCGGGCCAGTTGCGGCTTCAAATGCGGCCAACATGTGCGCGGGCACCTCGCTGTGGGCGAGCAAATTGCCAGCACAAACCGCGTCGGCTCCCTCAGCCTGCGCCACCACACCCAGGCCGCCCTCTCCGCTAAAGCAGGCGGTGCCGCCGTGCGCGTCCACCAAGGCCAGTTGGCGGTATGCGATGTGCGGGGCTGAACTGCGCAAAATGTCCAAGGCCTGCGCAGCCGTGGCGCCGCGCGCCATCAGCTCCAGCGCCTGGTCGCCCAGCGACGGGTCGGTGATGTTTTGGCTGGCCACCGCGCCCACACCGGCGCGCGCACGAATGCAGCGGGCGGCAACGGCGGGCGACGAGGACGACACGGCCGCGCCAAACTGGCCGGTCTGCGGGCAACGCGCAACAATGCTAAAGGTCATAGTGTGCTCAGGCCTCTGGTATGACGGCGATGGCGTCTATTTCCACCAGCCACTCAGGGCGCGCCAGGGCGCTGACCACCAGGCCAGTAGAGACCGGATACACGCCTTTGAGCCAGCGGCCCACGGTGCGGTAGACCGGCTCGCGGTAGCGTGGGTCGGTCAGGTAAATGGTAATTTTGCAAATATGGTCCAGGCTGCTGCCGGCTTCGCGCAAGAGCATGTCTATGTTTTTCATGGCCTGTTCGGTCTGGCCGGCCGCGTCGCCGATGCAGACGCTCTCAGACGTGTCCAGGTCCTGACCAATTTGGCCCCGCACAAACACCATGGAGCCGCGTGCCACCACGGTTTGGCACAGGTCGTTGTCCAACTTTTGTTCGGGGTAGGTGGCGCCGGTGTTGAATTTGCGGATGCGCGTGTGGGTCATGGCTTCAATAGGGTGCAAAGTAGGTGGGGGTGGTCCATGCACAGGACCGCTGGAGCGATTTTAGGGTCGAGCCCTGCTTGTTGATGTACATCAAACGCAAAAAGCGCCCTGGGCCAACAATAGCGCATGGATTTTTCTCCCTCTGAGCGTGCCCAGCATTGGCTGGCCAAAGCCGACGCCTTCTTCCAGCGCTATGTTCTGCCCTACAACCCGGCCTGGCACCACAGCGTCACGCAGGGGGTGTACCCCCCGCCCTTTTTACAGGACCTCAAGGCGCTGGCCCAGGAAGAGGGCTTATGGAACCTGTTTTTACCCAGCCTGCTGCCCGGCGAGCCCGGTACGCGCTTGAGCAACGTCGACTACGCGCCCATCGCCGAACTGCTGGGCCGGCTGCCCTGGGCCAGCGAGGTGTTCAACTGCAGCGCGCCCGACACGGGCAACATGGAGCTGCTGCACCTGTTCGCCAACCCGGCGCAAAAGCAGCGCTGGCTCGAGCCCCTGCTAGCGGGCACCATGCGCTCGGCCTTTGCCATGTCCGAGCCCGATGTGGCTTCCTCAGACCCCACCAATTTGCAAACCTCCCTGACACCCCAGGGCGAGGGCTGGGTGCTCAACGGGCGCAAATGGTTTATCACCGGCGCAGCCCACCCGAATTGCCGCTTGCTCATTGTGGTGTGCCGCAATGGCGCCGCAGCGCCCGGCCAGGCCGACAGCCCAGACGACACCCATTTGCAACACAGCGTGGTCTTGGTGCCCACGGACACGCCAGGGGTGTCGCTGGTGCGCAACATCGCCATGCTCAACCACCTGGCGCCCGAAGGCCACTGTGAAATCGTGTTTAAAAACGTGCACGTGGGCAAAGAGCAGTTGCTGGGACTTTGGGGCCACGGCTTTGCCATGGCGCAGGCGCGCTTGGGGCCCGGGCGGGTGCACCATTGCATGCGCACCATAGGCCAGTGTGAGTTGGCGCTGGAGTTGGCCTGTGAGCGTGTGCTTGAGCGCCAGGCCTTTGGCAAACATCTGGCCGATTTTTCCAACGTGCAAGACTGGATCGCCGACGCGCGCATTGACCTGGACTTGGCACGCCTGCGCGTCATGCAGGTGGCCTGGCGGCTCGACCAGGCCGATAGCGACTCCCAGCAGCGCAAGACCGATATCGCCGCTATAAAGGTCGTCGCTGCGCGCTTGCAAAGTCGGGTGGTCGACCGGGCGATGCAGATCTTTGGCGCCATGGGCTTGTCGCCCGACACGCCGTTGGCGTACTTCTGGTCTTGGGGACGCGCCATGCACCTGATGGACGGGCCCGACGAAGTGCATCTGCGCACCGTGACCCGCAGCGAGCTGAAAAAAGCACGCGCGCGCAGCGGCCAAAGCGGCCACTACTTCACCACGCCCGAGCAGATGCGCGCGCCACCGCGCATCACCTAGCGGCGTGGCCTGGGGTATTCTTGGCGCCACATGCCGCCGACCTCGCACCCGCCCAGCGTAAAAGCTTTTGCCCGCATCGGCGCCCTGGAGGCCATGGTGCGCGGCACCACGCTGTCGGTCTACCCGCTGGTCATGTACCGCGCCTGGGGCAGTGCGGCCGTGGTGGCACAAATCTATTTCGCCATTGGCGTGGTGTCGCTGCTGACTGCGCTGATGGTGCCAGCGCTGGCGCGCGTGTTTCGACGCCTTCCGGTTTACTACTTTGCCACGACCCTGTACCTGGTATCGGCCGCTTTTGGCATGCTGGGGGGCAAATTTGCGACGCTGGCCTTGCTGTGCGGCGTCATGGCGGCAGCCATGTCCTTTGTGTGCTTTAACGCATATGTGCTGGACCATGTGAGCAAAACCGAGTTTGGCAAGCTCGAGACGCTGCGCCTGTTTTATGGCGGCGTGGGCTGGGTGGTCGGGCCGGTGCTGGGCGTTTGGCTGCTGTCGGTGTCGGAGGCAGCGCCTTTTGGGGTGGTGGCGCTCACCGTATGCGCCATGTTGGTCCTGATCTACAAGACCCGTTTGGGCAACGGCAAAGACATTGCCCGCGCGCCGCGCGCAGGCGCGGCCAAGGGTGGGCTGCTTGGCCGTGGCCGATCCAACCCCCTGGCCCATGTGCGGCGGTTTTTTGCGCAGCCGCGTCTGGTCACCGGGTGGTTGATTCCGGTGGTGCGCTCCTGCGGTTGGTGGTTTTACTTTGTCTACATCGGCATTTTTGCGCTGGAAAACGGCTTGGGCGAGAAAGTGGGCGGGCTGGCGACGTCGCTGGCCAATATGGGGCTTTTTTTGGCCCCGCTGATGCTGGGCTGGATGCGCAAGCGCTCGGTACGCCAGGCGGTGCGCGCGGGTTGCTTGTTTGGCGGCGTATGCTTTGTCGCCGGTACGGTGGTGTCGCCCTGGCCGTGGGCGACCGTGGCGGTGCTGGTGCTGGGAACTTACTTCTTGGTGCTGCTCGATACCTGTGCGGGTTTGCCATTTTTGATGTCGGTCAAGCCCTCGGAACGCACCGAAATGTCGGCCGTGTATTCCAGCTTTCGCGATGTTTCGGGCATTGTGTCACCAGGCATTGCGTGGCTGGTGCTGCAGTTTTTCCCCTTGGTTGGCGTATTTGCTGTGGCCGGTTTGGCGCTGTTGGGGGGCTGGCTGCTGGCTGGAAGGCTGCATCCGCAGTTGGGCGTGCCGGGGGCGCACCGCGTACGCGACCCTGCCCGCTATGGGTGAGTAAACAATCAGCCGGCGTAGCCCATCACGGCCACCACGTGCAGGCCTGTGCCTGCGGCCACAAAGCCATGCCACACCGCGTGGGCGTAGCGCAGGCGCTGGTCCAACACAAAAAACACCACACCCACGGTGTAAGCCAGGCCACCGGCCACCAGCCACCACAAACCCGCCACGGGCATGCGCTCCACCAGCGGCACTGCAGCCACAAGCACCAGCCAGCCCATGGCCAGGTACAAACCGGTGGACAGCCAGGGTTGCGACAAGCGTTGAAAGGCCTTGAGCGCCACCCCGGCAGCGGCCAGCGCCCACACCACGCCAAACAGCGACCAGCCCCATGGCCCGCTGAGGGCGCCTAGTGCAAAAGGCGTGTAGCTGCCCGCGATGAAGAGGTAAATGGCACTGTGGTCCAGCGTCAGGAACACCCGCTTGCCCCGCCCTGGCGGCAGCGCGTGGTAAATCGTAGAGCAGGCGTAAAGCAGCACCATGGTGGCGCCAAACACCGCAGCGCCCACCACGGCTGCGGGGTGGCGCTGGCTGGCAGCGATGATCAAAAAGGGCACGGTCGCGATGGCCGCCACCAGCGCCACGCCGTGGCTCACAGCGTTGGCAATTTCTTCGCCCAGGGTTTGGATGCGCTGCGTCGCCACAGGTTCAGTCCTCCTGCATGTGCACGGCACGCACGATCGGCTCCAGGCGGGCTTTCTCACTGGCCAAAAACTTGGTGAAATCGGCACGGCTGCCGCCCACCGGGTCTATGCCCTGGGGCGTCAGGCGGGCGCGCAGTTCGGGCGATTTGAGCGCCAGGTCCACCGCGCGGTTCATTTTTTCCAAAATTTCGTCGGGCGTTCCCTTGGGGGCAAACATGCCAGACCAGTGGCCAATGAAAACCTCCGGGAAGCCCTGCTCCTGCGCCGTGGGGATATCGGGCATGGCGGCAATGCGCCGATTCCAGGTTGAGGCCAGGGCGCGCAGCTTGCCGCCCTTGATTTGCGGCAGCACCACCACACTGGCCTCAGAAGTGGCGTCTACCTGCTTGGCCATTACCGCCACCATACCCTCGGAGCCGCTTTTGTAGGGAACGATCTGGATCGCAGCGCCGGTCTTGAGGCGCAGCATCTCGGCCACAAAGTGCGGCGTGCTGCCGGTACCAGCCGTGGAGAAGTTCAGCCCCGCACCAGATTTGGACGCGGCGACAAGTCCCTTCAGGTCTTTGATCGGTGAATCCATGGGGACGACGATGATGGACGG
>CAIYQF010000261.1 GCA_903928325.1 uncultured beta proteobacterium
ATTTGGTGTACGAAAAATCAATATCGACACCGACATCCGCCTTGCGATGACCGCTGCGGTGCGCAAGTTCCTGACCGAAAACCCAAACAAGTTCGACGCGCGCGAATGGCTCAAACCCGCGCGCGAAGCGGCCAAGCAGATCTGCAAGCAGCGTTACCTGGAGTTCGGCTGCGAAGGCCAGGGCGCCAAAATTAAGGGGGATAGCCTGGCTGTGGTGGCAACAAAGTACCGCCGGGGCGAGCTGGCGCAGGTGGTGCACTAGTCTAATCGCTTGCGGCACACTTGCGCGCGTTACTTGCAGGCTGCTTGATGTTCCTCGCCACCCTATGACTACTGCCCCCTTGCTCTTAAACGGCGTGCACGGCTCGCCCTACACCCGCAAGATGGTGGCGCTGCTGCGCTACCGGCGCATTGCGTACCGCATGGTTCCTTCCACCCAGGGCGTTCCGGGGCTGCCGCAGTCCAAGCCCCACCTCTTGCCCACCTTTTACTTGCCCGGCGATGACGGCAGCCTGCAGCCTGTGACCGACTCCACCCCGCTGATCCGCCGCTTTGACTCCGAGTTTGCCGACCGCCACGCCGTGCCGCCCGATCCGGCACTGGCCTTTATCGACGCCTTGCTAGAAGACTTTGCCGACGAGTGGCTGTCCAAGGCCATGTTCCATTACCGCTGGACCTACGCCCCAGACATTGCCAAGGCCGCCCCGGTCTTGGCCAGCTGGTTTGGCGCGCCCACGGATGACGCCACGCTGGCGCAATACGCCGCCTTCGTGTCGGGGCGGCAAATTCCCCGGTTGCGCTACGTGGGCTCTAACCCGACCACCCAGCCAGTGATTGAGGCCGGTTATGCGCGGGTGTTGCAGCTGCTCGAAGCGCACTTGCGCAGCCACCGCTTTTTGATGGGGCAGCGCCCCGGCGCCTCAGACTTCGGCACCTACGGCCAATTGACCCAGTTGGTGCAATTCGACCCGACCCCCATGGCGCTGGCGGTGGCCACCGCGCCGCGCGTGTATGGCTGGGTGGGCTTGTGCGATGACCTCTCGGGCATTGAGGTGCAGAGCAGCGACTGGCAAGACGCAGCCGCGCTGCCCGCCACCTTGCAGGCCTTGCTGGCTGAAGTGGGCCGCTTGTACGCACCGCTGCTGCTGGCCAACGCCCAGGCGCTGGCCACGGGCCAGACCGAGCTGCGCACCACGGTCGACGGCCAGCCCTGGGTGCAACAGGCCTTTCCTTACCAGGACAAATGCCTGGCCTACTTGCGCCGCGACTACGCTGCGCTGGACGCTGCGGCCCGTGCCACCGTAGACCGCGCTTTGATGGGCACAGGCTGCGAGCCGCTGTTCCATGGCCTTTGAGGTTTGATCCTCTGAGGTGTGAGCCTGGGACACTGGCGATAATTGCCGGGCCTCCACGACCGCTTGCGTCCTGGCGGTCTTTTTTATCTTTAGCACCCCATGACCCCAGCCCTGCACACCTCTACCCTCAAATCCCTCACTCTGTTGGCGCGCGGCAAGGTGCGTGACAACTACGCCGTGGGTGACGACCGCATCTTGATGGTGGCGTCTGACCGCATCAGCGCGTTTGATGTGATCATGGGCGAGCCGATTCCTGGCAAAGGGGTGTTGCTCACACAAATGGCCTTGTTCTGGTTCGACAAGCTCGGCCCCAAAGGTTTGAACATCTGCCCCATCCACCTGACGGGCGAGGCCCCCGAGAGTGTGGTGAGCGCTGACGAGGTGCCGCAGGTTGCA
>CAIYQF010000262.1 GCA_903928325.1 uncultured beta proteobacterium
GGCATGGCCGCCATCATGAACGGCATCACGCTGCACGGCGGCTTCATTCCCTACGGCGGCACTATCCTCACCGTCAGTGACTACAGCCGCAACGCCATCCGCATGGCCGCGCTCATGAAGCAGCGCGTGATCCACGTGTTCACCCACGACAGCATTGGCCTGGGCGAAGACGGCCCCACCCACCAGTCCATCGAGCACGCCGCCAGTCTGCGCCTGATTCCCAACCTGGACGTCTGGCGTCCGGCCGACACCGCCGAGACCGCCGTGGCCTGGACGGTGGCGCTGCAAAACGCGCACAAGCCCACCGCCTTGTTGCTGTCGCGCCAAAACATCTTGTACGCGCCCAAGGCTGAGTCGGCGCTGGCACCCCATGCCTGCGGACTCGATGCGATCAGCAAAGGCGCGTACGTGCTGGCCGAGCCCAGCGAAGTGGGCCTGAAGAAAAGAGCGCAAGCCGTGATCATCGCCACCGGCTCGGAAGTTCAGCTCGCCTTGCAAGCGCAGGCGCTGCTAGCCACGCGCAAGGTCGCGGTGCGCGTGGTTTCCATGCCCAGCACCACCACGTTTGACTTGCAAAGCGCCGCCTACCAGACCGAGGTGCTTCCCAAAGGCTTGCCGCGCATCGCGGTAGAGATGGGTTCGACCGGCGGCTGGTGGAAGTATGGCTGCGCAGCGGTCCTTGGCATCGACACCTATGGCGAGTCGGCCCCAGCCCCAGTGTTGTTCGCGCACTTTGGCTTCACGCCCGAGAACGTGGCCGACACCGTGCAAGCGGCTTTGCAGCGCAAAAAGTAAACACGCAAGCGATTTCAATCTCAACTTCTAAGGACCCCAAAATGGCTATCAAAGTAGGTATCAACGGATTTGGCCGCATCGGCCGCATGGTGTTTCGCGCAGCGGTGCAAAACTTTGCGGACATCGAAATCGTCGGCATCAACGATTTGCTGGAGCCCGATTACCTGGCTTACATGCTGCAATACGACAGTGTGCACGGGCGTTTCAAGGGCGAGGTCTCGGTGCAAGACGGCGCGCTCATCGTCAACGGCAAGAAGATTCGCCTCACGCAAGAGCGTGACCCGGCCAACCTGAAGTGGGCCGACGTGGGCGCCGACGTGGTGATTGAAGCCACCGGCCTGTTTTTGGACAAAGCCAGCGCCGAAAAGCACCTGGCTGCGGGTGCCAAAAAAGTCATCATGTCAGCCCCCAGCAAAGACGACACGCCGATGTTTGTGTTTGGCGTGAACCACGCCACCTACGCCGGCCAGGCGATTGTGTCCAACGCCTCGTGCACCACCAACTGCCTGGCGCCTATTGCCAAGGTGCTGAACGATAAATGGGGCATTAAGCGCGGCCTGATGACCACGGTGCACGCCGCCACCGCCACGCAAAAAACCGTGGACGGCCCGAGCAACAAAGACTGGCGCGGAGGACGCGGCATCTTGGAAAACATCATCCCATCGAGTACCGGCGCGGCCAAAGCCGTGGGCGTGGTGATTCCCGAACTCAACAAAAAGCTCACCGGCATGTCCTTCCGCGTGCCCACCAGCGACGTGTCGGTGGTCGACCTGACCTGCGAACTCAACAACGCAGCCACCATGGCCGAGATTTGCGCCGAGATGAAGGCCCAAAGCCAGGGCGCCCTCCAGGGCGTGCTGGGTTACACCGAAGACAAGGTGGTGGCCACCGACTTCCGCGGCGACGCCCGCACCTCGATATTTGACGCCGACGCCAGCATCGCCCTCGACAGCACCTTCATCAAGCTGGTGAGCTGGTACGACAACGAGTGGGGCTATTCGAACAAGTGCCTGGAAATGGTGCGCGTGGTCAGCCACTGAGCGCCCACGCACCGCCACACGAGCGACGTGCGCAGATGAAACCCCGCCTGAAAATCGGCATTAGCGCCTGTTTCTTTTACCCGGACCCGGCGCGCGCGGCCTTTGCACCCAAAACGCTGCAGTACATCGAGCAATCGGTAGCGCATTGGGTGATGGCTGGTGGGGCGGTGCCGGTGATGGTGCCCTCGCCCTTTGGCGACACGGCGCGCGGAGAGGTCGATGTGCACGAATATTCCAGCTGGCTCGACGGCCTGGTGCTGCATGGCGGCGCCGACGTCTGGCCGGGCAGCTACGGCGAGACCCCGCTGGACGCGCGCTGGCACGGCGACCGCCAGCGTGACGCCTACGAGATCGCTCTGGTGCGCGCCTTTGTCAAGGCCGGCAAGCCGGTGTTTGGCATTTGCCGGGGCTTGCAGCTCATCAACGTGGCCTTTGGCGGCACGCTGTACCAAGACATCCCCACCCAGCGCCCGGACGCCCTGGTGCACCGCGACGGCGTGGCCTACGACAACAACTTCCACACCTTGCGCATCGTGCCCGACAGCCGCCTGGGCGCGCTGCTGGCCGGAGCCACAACGGACAAGATCAACAGCATCCACCACCAGGGCATCAAGGACTTGGCGCCAGGTTTTGTGGCCGAAGCGCATTGCCCGGATGACGGCATGATCGAGGCCATTCGCCATACCGGGGCCGCCTACGTGGCGGCGGTGCAATGGCACCCCGAGTTCCACGCGCCCGAACTCGGCACGCTGGACGACAGCGCGCTGCGCGACGACTTTTTTGCCGCCGCCCGCGCGGGGCAGGCGGCGTAGCCATTTGGCCGTCGAGCGCCACCGTCTGGAGTCTTCCATGCCCGCATCCAAACCGCCTGCGCCCCTGCGCCCCTTGCCACGCCTGATTTTTTCCAGCCGGTGGCTGCAGCTGCCGCTTTACCTGGGGCTGATCGCGGCCCAGGGCGTGTATGTCTTCCATTTTTGGGTTGAGCTGGTGCACCTGCTGCAAGCCGCTTTTGGCAGCCAAAGCGCGTTGCAAGCGCTGGTGACCAGCATGGGCTACCACGCTGATGCGCCGCTGACCGTGCTCAACGAGACGCTGATCATGCTGGTGGTGCTGGCGCTGATTGACGTGGTCATGATCTCCAACCTGCTGATCATGGTGATCGTGGGCGGCTACGAGACTTTTGTCAGCCGCATGGACCTAGAAGGCCACCGCGACCAGCCGGAGTGGTTGGACCACGTGAACGCCTCGGTGCTCAAGGTCAAACTCGGCACCGCCATCATTGGCATCAGCTCCATCCACCTGCTTAAAACCTTTATCAACGCCGCCAACTACGACGTCAAAGTGCTGATGTGGCAAACGCTGATCCACCTCACCTTTTTGCTCAGCGCCCTGGCGATTGCGTATACCGATCGCATCCTGACCTCGACGCAGGCGCTCAAGCACTGAGTGACGCGTTGGCGCTCCTGCCTAAAACTGGTCGGGATTCTTGCCCTTGAAGGGTGCGTAAAAGGCCTGGATAGCGGCCATGTCGACCTCAATATCCCCGGTCGGTTCAAACACCGGGCCCAGGCCGCTTTGCTTGCGCGCGTAGTCCATGTACGCCATCACGATCGGCACCTTGGCGCCCAGGGCGATGTAGTAAAAGCCCGTCTTCCAGTACCGCACCTTGCTGCGCGTGCCCTCGGGCGGCACCACCAGTTGCACAGGCCCCTGGGCGTTTTGCAGCGCCTCGATGGACGCAGCGACCAGGTTGTTGGCGCTCTCGCGGCGTACCGGCAGGCCGCCCAGCCACATCATCAGGCCGCGAAACGGCGGTTTGAAGATTTGCTCCTTGCCCATCCAGTAGATGTTCAGGCGCAGCGCAAAGGCCACCATCAGCGTGTAGGGCAGGTCCCAGTTGCTGGTGTGGGGCGCGGCAATCAGCACGCAGGTGCGACCGTTGTCGGGCAGGTGGCCGGTGATTTCCCAGCCACTGAGTTTCAAAAACCCGATGGACAAGCCGCGCAGCACGGTGTTGACCACCGGCGTATCAAAAATCGTCCGGTGCATGGGCGCCGATCAAAAAAGTGAGGTTTAGTGAAGTACCGCGTCGTGGTCCGCGTCATAGCGGTGCGCCGGGTCGACATGCGTCATGAGGTTGAGTACGCGGTGGCGCCGCATGACTGCCGAGCGCGCGGCCACGGCAATGTTGTGGCCTTGCTCGACGGTCAGGTTGGCGTCCACTTCAATGTGGGCGTCCACAACGATCATGTCGCCCATCTTGCGGGTGCGCACGTCGTGCACCCCGGCGACGCCGGGCGTCTCGCGCAGGGTGGTGCGGATGGCGTCGACCTCTTCCTCATTGACGGCACGGTCCATCAGGTCGTGCAGCGCATCCCAGCCAAAGCCCCAGCCCATCTTGCCCACCATCAGGCCCACGATCAGCGCGGCAATGGGGTCGAGCAGCGGATAGCCCATCAGGTTGCCGATCAGCCCCAGGCCCACCACCAGGCTGGACGCCGCGTCCGAGCGCGCGTGCCAGGCATTGGCCACCAGCATGCTGGA
>CAIYQF010000263.1 GCA_903928325.1 uncultured beta proteobacterium
CAGCCCAATCCACGGCACTTCGTGGTTGCGCACAGTGACAAACAGGTTGGTGTCGTGCAGCACCTTGTTGTGCTTGAGGTTGTGCAGCAGCGCGTTGGGAACATTGCCCACGGCGGCGGTCAAAAACACCGCCGTTCCATCCACCCGCGTAGGTGGGCTGACAAACACGGCCTCCAAAAAGCTGGGCAGGTCCATGGAGTCAGCCTGTATTTTCGAGCTCAAGAGCGCGCGTCCGTCCTTCCAGGTGCCCATGAACATGAACACCACGCCACCGATGAGCAGCGGGAACCAACCGCCTTCGAACAGCTTGAGCAAATTGGAGCCCCAGAACATGAAGTCCACCGTAAAGAAGAAGCCGGTGGCCGCCAAACACAGACCCAGCGGGTACTTCCAGCCATAGCGAATCACGTAAAAAGTCAACACCGTGGTGATCAGCATGTCGGTACACACCGCAATGCCATAGGCCGCGGCCAGGTTGCTCGACGACTTGAACATCACCACAGCCAGCACGATGGCGGTAAACAGGCCCCAATTGACAAAGGGAATGTAGATTTGACCCGCTTCGCGCGCGCTGGTGTGGACCAGGTTCAGGCGCGGCAGGTAGCCCAGCTGAATCACCTGCTTGGTCACGCTAAACGCGCCGGTAATCAAGGCCTGCGAGGCAATCACCGCAGCCATGGTGGCCAGCACCACCAGCGGCAGCAGGGCCCAGTCGGGCGCCATCATGTAGAACGGGTTTTTGACCGCCGCCGGGTTGCTCAACAGCAGCGCGCCTTGACCAAAATAGTTCAAGGTCAGCGAGGGCATGACTACGCTAAACCAGGCCATGCGGATCGGTTTTTTGCCGAAATGCCCGAGGTCGGCGTAGAGCGCCTCGGCACCCGTCACGCACAGCACCACGGCGCCCAGCAGCACGAAGGTCACGGCGGGGTTTTCCCACACAAAGCTCAGCGCGTAATAAGGGTTCAGGGCGACCAATATATGCGGGTTGGCGGCAATGTGCGCCACACCCAGGGCCGCAATCACGGCAAACCACAGCACCGTGATAGGCCCGAAAAACTGGCCAATGCCGGTGGTGCCGCGCTTTTGCACCCAAAACAGGCAAAACAAAATCACCAGCGTGATCGGCACCACGTATTTGAGAAACCGGGGCGAAATGATCTCCAGACCCTCCACCGCGCCCAGCACCGAAATAGCCGGGGTAATCACCCCGTCGCCATAAAACAAGCAGGTGCCAAAAATACCCACGTTGAGCAGCACGCGGCGCAGGATGGGCCGGTCTTTGACCGCCTGGGAGGCCAGCGCCAG
The DNA here is from genome assembly GCA_903928325.1 of uncultured beta proteobacterium. Classification (GTDB taxonomy): domain Bacteria; phylum Pseudomonadota; class Gammaproteobacteria; order Burkholderiales; family Burkholderiaceae_C; genus Allorhodoferax. Next base: position 1,309 of record CAIYQF010000263.1, read on the forward strand.
CATGGCGATCAAGCCGCCTTCTCCCGCGTTGTCTGCGCGCAACACCAAAACCACGTACTTGAGGGAGACGATGACGGTCAGCGTCCAAAAAATCATGGACAAGATGCCGTACACGTTGTCGGGCGTAAACGGCACGTGACCGGAGCCAAACACCTCTTTGAGCGCATACAGCACGCTGGTGCCAATATCGCCATACACCACGCCAATGGCGCCCAGCGTAAGCGCGGTGAGAGAAGACTTAGAAGCAGACAAATGTTGCTCCGGGTGCTTGGGCGACCCGGTTTCCATTCAACAAGGGAGCGCCATTGTGCCCCTGCCCGCGCGCAAAAACGGCGTTTTTGTGGAAAACGCGGCTGAAAATGCTGCATCGCAGCAATAAACGTCGCGCGCGCGACAGCCGCAGCGGCGTCGGCGTTGCGAGTTAATCGTCCAAGTCGGCTTCGGGGTCGGTGGCTTCGAGCTCGTAGCTCGCCGCCAGCATGGCCAGGCGCCCGATCACGCCATACATATAAAAGCGGTTGGGCGCGCTGGCGCCTGGCCGCACCCCCAGCTGGGGCAGCTGCACACCCCCGCCAAAGGCCAGCGGCACGTAGCTCGAACCTGGGGCGCTCAGTTTCTCGTCCACGCCGCGCTCGGCGTGAACCCGGTAAAAGCCGCCCACCACATAGCGGTCCATCATGTAAACCACCGGCTCGGCCACGGCGTCGTTCATGCGCTCGTGGGTCAAGATGCCTTCTTGGAGTATCAGCTCTTGCAGCCCCGCACCGGGCTGGCCCAGCGCCGCAGACGCCGCCAGCAGGGCAGGCAGCTCTTTGGCGTCGCGCACCGTCGTCAGCCCCATGCCGCTGCTGCGGTTGTTGGCCTTGACGATGACAAAGGGCTTTTCCTTGATGCCGTATTCCTTGAACTTTTTCTTCACCTTGGCCAGCAGCACCTCCACCCGCTCACCCAGGCTGGCTTGGCCCTGGGCGCTGGAGAGGTCGATGCTGCCGCAGGTATCAAACATCGGGTTGATCAGCCACGGGTCGATGCCAATGAGCTTGCCAAAGCGCTTGGCAATCTCTTCGTAGCACTTGAAGTGCATGCTTTTGCGCCGCGTGGTCCAGCTGGCATGCAGGGGCGGCAGCAGGTATTGCTGGTGCAGGTCTTCCAAAATGCCGGGCACTCCCGCGTGCAAGTCGTTGTTGAGCAGCACCGTACAGGGGTCAAAGTCTTTTACGCCAATACGGCCCTTGGTGCGCAACACGGGCTCCAGGGTGATGCTTTCGCCCCCAGGCAGCTCCATCACGGTCGCTTTTTTGATTTCCGGGCTGATGGAGCCGATGCGCACGTTCAAACCCGCCATGTGAAAAATGCGGCGCAATTGCGCCAAATTGCTTTAATAAAAGGTGTGTTTGGTGTTGTGCTCGGGAATGATGAGCAGGTTGCGCGCCTCAGGGCAGATTTTCTCAATCGCCACCATCGCCGCCTGCACCGCCAGGGGCAACATGGCCGGGGTAAGGTTGTTCCAGCCGTTGGGAAAAAAGTCGGTATCCACCGGCGCGAGCTTGAAGCCCGCATTGCGCACATCCACCGAGGCATAAAACGGCGGCGTGTGCTCCATCCACTCCAGCCGAAACCAGCGCTCAATGGCCGGCATGGTGTCCAGAATGCGCTGCTCGAGCTCGTTGATCTGGCCGGTCAGTGCGGTGACGAGGTGGGGAACCATGGCAGAGCTGCTTTCATCGGTAAATTGCCGGGCCGGGTTATACGAAGCCGTAGGTTCCAGATGGTGGCCATTGTGGAAAATGCAAGTGCCTACCCGCCTCTAAAGGGCACTAGCCCCGCACTTCCCCCTGCCCCAGCACCACGTATTTCAGCGAAGTCAGCCCCTCGATACCCACCGGGCCGCGGGCGTGAAATTTGTCGGTGGAGATGCCAATCTCGGCCCCCAGGCCGTACTCAAAGCCGTCGGCAAAGCGGGTGCTGGTGTTGACCATCACGCTGGCCGAGTCCACTTCGCGCAAAAAGCGTTGGGCATGCACGTGGTCGGAAGTGAGGATGGCGTCCGTGTGGTGACTGGAGTAATGGTTGATGTGCGCAATCGCCTCATCCAGCCCCGGCACCACTTTCACGCTGATGATG
>CAIYQF010000264.1 GCA_903928325.1 uncultured beta proteobacterium
CATCCAGCTTGGTGATGCACAGGCCGCTCAGGCCATTGACCTGGGCCGAGCGTTTGAGCAGCGCCGCGTCAAACCAGCCGCAGCGGCGCGATCGCCCGGTGGTCACGCCTTTCTCAGCGCCCACGGTGCTCATGTGGTAGCCGGGAGTGCCTGGCTTTTCCCAGTCCAGTTCAGTGGGAAAAGGGCCGCTGCCCACGCGGGTGCAATACGCCTTGGTAATGCCCAGGATGTAATGCAACATGCTCGGACCCACGCCCGCACCGGCAGATGCGTTGCCAGCGACGCAATTGCTGGAGGTCACAAACGGATAGGTGCCGTGGTCAACGTCGAGCAAAGTTCCTTGCGCGCCCTCAAAAAGCAAATTAGCGCCCGCGTGGTGGGCATCGTTTAGCTCGCGCGACACATCTGCCATCATCGGCTTGAGCAGTTCTGCGTGGCGCATGGCCTCAGCGTACACCGGCTCAAACAGTACTTTGCCGTCGGCCATATACGGCGCCAACGTCGGGCCAAAATCGAAGGCCGTAGAACCCAGATACGTGGTGAGCACATGGTTGTGCAAGTCCAGCAACTCGCGCAGCTTGCTGGCAAATCGCTCGGGGTATTTCAGGTCTTGCACGCGCAAGGCGCGTCGGGCGATTTTGTCTTCATAGGCCGGGCCAATGCCGCGCCCGGTGGTGCCAATTTTGATGTTGCCGCCTTTTTCGCGTGCGGCTTCGCGCGCCACGTCCAGCGCAGCATGAAAGGGCAGGATCAACGGGCAAGCTTCGCTGATGCGCAGACGCGAGCGCAGCTCGACACCCACTTTTTCCAGACCCTCGATCTCTTCAAACAGCTTGGCCGCCGACAGCACCACGCCATTGCCGATATAGCACTTGACGCCTGGGCGCATGATGCCGCTGGGAATCAGGTGCAAGGCAGTTTTCACGCCGTTGATCACCAAGGTGTGGCCGGCATTGTGGCCACCCTGGAAGCGCACCACGCCTTGTGCGCTCTCGGTAAGCCAATCAACCAGCTTGCCTTTTCCCTCGTCGCCCCACTGAGTGCCAACAACCACTACATTTCGACCGGCTTGTGTATTCATTAACTTGTTTCTTTAAATGGTAGTGACGCACCAGGCCGCGTCACGCTGCACCAGTTCACGGTCACAATGGAATTCATCGACTTCGCTTTCATGGCCGGGCAAAACGCAAACCACGGTTTCGCCCGCCGCACGCAGCTTGGCAATCGCTTCGCGCAAGGCCTGCCCCTCGCCCCAAGGCGCGCGGATCGCTGCACGCAACCCGGCCAAGCGGGCCACGCAAACCAAGGCCTTGATGTCTAAGCTAAAGCCCACGGCCGGCCGTTTGCGCCCAAAGACCGAGCCAACTGCGTCATACCGCCCGCCACGCACCAATGCGTCAGGCGCACCCGCCGCATACACCGCAAAACGCGCGCCACTGTAATAGGCGTAGCCACGCAGATCGGCCAAATCAAAAGACACACTGGCGCCCTCAATATGTCCGGCCAGCCATTGGAGTTGGTCCAGGGCCTCATGAATCGGGGGAATAGGCGGTAAGACCCGACGCGCCTCGTCCAGGATGGATGCGTCGCCATACAACTGGGTCAATTGCTGCAGCGCCTGCGCAACCACCACTGGCACGTTCAGGGTCAATGCGGCCAAGGCGCTGGCATCCTTGGCCGCCAAGGCCGCGTGCACCCCTGCCGTTTGTTGTGGTGTCAGCGCTGTTTGCGCCAGCAAGGCGTTGACGATACGCACGTCTCCCAGATCCACCGTAAGCACCCCGACCCGGGCCGCGCGCAGGCTATCAAGCGCTAATTCCAAAATTTCCAAGTCCGCCTCCACGCCCGCATGGCCGTAGATTTCGGCACCCAACTGCAAGGGTTCACGGGTTGCGTGGGGGGCCGCCGGGCGCGCGTGCAGCACCGGACCGCAGTAGGACAAACGGGTAACTCCGGTGCGGTTGAGCAAATGGGCGTCAATACGGGCCACCTGTGGAGTGCTGTCGGCGCGCAGCCCCATCATGCGACCCGATATTTGGTCTACCAACTTGAAGGTTTGCAGGTCCAGCGCCTCGCCCGTACCGCTGAGCAAGGACTCCAGATGCTCCAGCAAGGGCGGCATGACCAACTCAAAGCCATAGCAGCGCGCCATGTCCAGCAAATTGCGTCGGATTTCTTCGATGTGGCGCGCCTCGGACGGCAGCACATCGGCAATATGATCCGGAAGGACCCAAGCGGACATGGAATAGAGGACTTTGTTAAAACGCCGATTTTACCGGCGTGGCTGCCGGTACATCGGGGTCGGGCCCGAGAAATCGGGCACGACCTGGCAATGCTTATTTCTTGGCGCCGCCCACGGCGGAGCCGCCACCCCGGAAGATCTTGAAAAACTCGCTCGACGCGGGATCGACCACCATTACGTCGGACTTGTTCGCAAAACTGCTTTTGTAGGCCTCTAGGCTGCGGTAGAACTGGGCGAATTGCGGGTCGCGGTTGAAAGCATCGGCGTAAATACGCGCGGCTTCAGCATCGCCCTCGCCTTTGATTTTTTGTGCGTCGCGATAGGCATTGGCAATCGTAACCTCGCGCTGGCGGTCAGCGTCGGCACGGATTTTTTCGCCCTCAGCCGCGCCGGTGGAACGCAGCTCATTGGCAACGCGCTTGCGCTCAGCTTCCATGCGCCGGTAGACCGACTCGGTGATCGCCTCCACATAGTCCACGCGGGTGATGCGTACGTCCACCACATCCACACCCCAGGGTTTGGCGCCTCGCACCTTGGCCAGCACTTCAGCTTTCACATCGGCCATCAACGCGTCGCGCTTCAATGACAGCAACTCTTTGACGGTGCGCTTGTTAATCGCCTCTTGGAAGGCGTTGCGCACCACACGGTTGAGCTGGCTGGCACCCGCACCCTCGTTCAGACCCACGTTGCGGATGTAGTCCGAGGGCTCAGATATACGCCATCGCACATACCAGTCGATCACCACACGCTGCTTTTCGGCGGTGAGCATGGGTTCAGCGTCCGAGCTGTCCAGCGTGAGCAGGCGCTTGTCAATG
>CAIYQF010000265.1 GCA_903928325.1 uncultured beta proteobacterium
TCATGCCGTAAATCAGGCCAAAGTTGATCACCTTGGCGTAGCGCCGCTGCTCGCTGCTCACCTGGTCCACGGCCATACCAAATACTTCGGCCGCCGTGGCGCGGTGCACGTCCAGGCCGTGGTGAAAGGCGTTCAGCAGTGCCTCGTCGCCGCTGATATGCGCCATGATGCGCAGCTCGATCTGGCTGTAGTCGGCGCTGGCGATCACGCTGCCTGCGGGCGCCACAAAGGCCTCGCGCACGCGCCGCCCCTCGGGCGTGCGGATGGGAATATTCTGCAAATTCGGGTCGTTGCTGGACAAGCGCCCGGTCACCGCCACCGCCTGCGCGTAGTGGGTGTGCACGCGCCCGGTGCGCGGGTGGGCGAGCTGGGCCAGCTTGTCGGTATAGGTGCCTTTGAGTTTGGCCAGGCCCCGGTGTTCCAATATCTTGGCGGGCAGCGGAAAGTCTTCGGCCAGCTTTTCCAGCACCTCTTCGTCGGTGCTGGGGGCGCCGGTGGCGGTTTTTTTAACGACCGGCAGGCCCAGTTTGGTGAAGAAAATCTCGCCAATCTGCTTGGGGCTGCTCAGGTTGAAGGGCTGACCGGCCAGGGCATGGGCCTCGGTTTCCAGCTCCAACATGCGCGCGCCCAGGGTCAGGCTTTGGGCGGCCAGCGTGGGCGCGTCGATCAGCACACCGTTGCGCTCTATGCGGTACAGCGCCTCGCTGCTGGCAATTTCAAGTTCGTAAATAAAGCGCAGCCCCTCGTGGGCGGCGACCTGCGGCCACAGCAGTTGGTGCACTTCGAGCGTCATGTCGGCGTCTTCGCATGCGTATTGCGACGCGCGCTCAATGTCCACCTGGTCAAAGCAAATTTGGCTGGCGCCCTTGCCGCACAGGTCTTCAAAGCTCAGGCCGCTGCGCCCCAGGTGGCGCTCGGCCAGGCTGGCCAGGCCGTGGGGCTTGTGCACTTCAAGCACATAGCTTTGCAGCATGGTGTCGTGCACATAGCCCTGCACCTCAATGCCGTGGTTGGCGAACACATGGCGGTCGTACTTGACGTGCTGGCCCAGCTTGGGGTGCAAGGCGCTTTCCAGCCAGGGTTTGAGCATCGCCAGCACGTCTTCACGTGGCAATTGCTCGGGCGCGCCGGGGTAGCGGTGTGCCAGCGGAACATAGGCCGCCTCACCCGCCACCACGCACAGGCTGATGCCCACAATCTCGGCGCGCATTTCGTCCAAGGACGTGGTCTCGGTGTCCACGGCCACCAGGTCGGCGGCTTGCACCCGCGCGAGCCAGCGCTCCAGCGCGTCCAGGGTGCGCACCGTCTCGTAGTGCGTGGGGCGCAGCGGGGCTTGGTCGCCAAACAGCGCGGTTTGGCCGGGCGCGTCTAGGCTGGCTGCGCTGGGTGTCGCCGCCAAGTCGCCTTGGGGCGCCGGGCGGTCCGAAAACAAGTCCGCCTCGCCCGTGGCGCCGACGCGCGGCGCCTTCTTGGCCATTTCCGTTGCCGCCGCACGCGCCAGGCCTTTAAAGCCCACACGCTCGTAAAAATCGTGCAAGGCGGCCGTCTCTTGCGGGCGCGTAACGAGTTCGTCGAACGCCGGTAAGCCGGGCAGCCAGTCGCGCAAATCGCAGTCAGTCTTGATGGTGAGCAACTGCCGCCCGGTGGGCAGCCAGTCCAGCGCTTTGCGCAGGTTCTCGCCCACCACGCCTTTGATGTGGCCAGCGTTGGCCACCACCGCCTCCAAGCTGCCGTATTCCTGCAACCACTTGACGGCGGTTTTGGGGCCGACTTTGGACACGCCGGGCACGTTGTCCACGGTGTCGCCCACCAGGGTTTGGTAGTCCAGCATCAGGTGCGCGGGCACGCCAAATTCTTCTTGCACGCCCGCCAGGTCGCGCCGCTTGCCGTTCATGGTGTCAATGATGGTGATGCGTTCGTTGACCAATTGCGCCAGGTCTTTGTCGCCGCTGCTGACCACCACGTCCATGCCGCGCGAGGCCGCCAGCACCGCCAGCGTGCCAATCACGTCGTCGGCTTCCACGCCCGGCACATCCAGCACCCGCATGCCCAGCAGGTGCACTACTTCGTGGATCGGCGCTATCTGCAGGCGCAAATCATCGGGCATGGGTGCGCGCTGCGCTTTGTACTGGGGATAGATCGCATCGCGAAAGGTCGGGCCCTTGGCGTCAAAAACACAGGCCACATAAGCGGCTGGCACCTCTTTTTTGAGGGCTTGCATCATGTTGACCATGCCACGCACTGCTCCGGTGGGACTGCTGCTCGGGTCGCCCGGCACGGCCCGCAAATCGGGCATGGCGTGGAAGGCGCGGTACAGATAGCTCGATCCGTCGATCAGCAAAAGGGTGTTGTCAGAGGCTTGCATGTGGGCATTTTGCCTGCGAGGGCGCGTTCTACAATGGGCGTTGACCATTTGGCGGCGGACTCCCCGTGCGCGGCCCCTCTCTCAGCGTTCTTCACACAGATTGAA
>CAIYQF010000266.1 GCA_903928325.1 uncultured beta proteobacterium
CACGCGCCCGACCGACTTCGACGTCATCGCGACGCTTAACCTGAACGGCGACTACCTCTCCGGCGAGTCTGCCAAAGTTGCGCCGCTCTGGCTGTCACCTTGGGGGCGGTCGTTGCGGAGTAACCAGGGCTGCGGACTCACAAACCCAACGTCTGCCAAACCTGCTCCATCCGGGCCGTGACCTCGGGGCTCATCTTCATGGTGCGGCCCCACTCACGGTTGCTCTCGCCCGGCCATTTGTTGGTGGCATCAATCCCCATCTTGCTGCCCAGGCCACTCACGGGTGAAGCGAAGTCCAGGTAGTCGATAGGCGTGCTGTCAACCAGCAGGGTGTCACGCGTCGGATCGACGCGCGTGGTGATGGCCCAGATCACGTCCTTCTAGTCGCGCGCATTGACGTCCTCATCGACCACCACAATGAACTTGGTGTACATAAACTGGCGCAAAAAGCCCCAGATACCAAACATGACCCGGCGCGCATGGCCGGCATAGGATTTGCGGATCTGCACCACCGCCATGCGGTAGCTGCAGCCCTCGGCGGGCAGATAAAAGTCGGTGATTTCCGGGTACTGGCGCTGCAGCAGCGGCACAAACAACTCATTCATCGCCAGCGCCAACATGGCTGGCTCGTCGGGCGGCTTGCCGGTGTACGTGGAATGGTAAATCGGGGCGCTGCGGTGCGTGATCCGATCAATGGTGAACACCGGGAACTGCGCCCGCTCGTTGTAGTAGCCCGTGTGGTCGCCAAACGGGCCTTCCAAGGCGTGCTCAAAACCCGTGGGGTGGCTGGCATCGGGGTAAATATGGCCTTCGAGCACGTACTCGGCGCTGGCAGGCACACGCAAAGCGCTGCCCAGGGCCTTGACCACCTCGCTGCGGCTGCCGCGCAACAGGCCAGCAAACTGGTACTCCGACAGGCTGTCGGGCACCGGCGTGACTGCGCCCAAGATGGTCGCCGGATCGGCGCCCAGGGCCACGCACACCGGGTAGGGTGTGCCCGGGTGTTGCAGTCCATGGTCGCGAAAATCCAGCGCGCCCCCCCGGTGCGACAGCCAGCGCATGATGACCTGATTGCGCGCGAGCACCTGCTGGCGGTAAATGCCCAGGTTTTGCCGCGCCTTGTGCGGGCCTTGGGTGATCACCAACCCCCAGGTAATGAGCGGCGCCACATCCTCGGGCCAGCAGTGCTGAATGGGCAGGCGCGCCAAGTCCACCTGGACGCCTTCCCACACATGGTCCTGGCAGGGCGCACTGTGCAACTCTTTGGGCGCCATGCTCCACAGGGTCTTGAGCAGGCTGCCCAGGCCCATCAAGTCCTTAAAGCCTTTGGGCGCGGCGGGCTCTTTGAGCATGGCCAGTACCTGGCCGAACTGGCGCAATTGGCCCACATCGGCCACCCCCATGCCCAGTGCCACGCGCCCCGGCGTGCCAAACAAGTTGCCCAACACGGGCACCGTGTGGCCGGTCGGGTTCTCAAACAAGAGCGCCGGGCCGCCCGCGCGCAGGCTGCAGTCGCACAGCGCCGTCATTTCCAGGTAGGGCGATACCGGCTCTGCGATGCGGCGCAACTGCCCAAGCTGCTCTAACTGGGCCATAAAGTCGCGCAAATCACGGTAGGCCATGGGCACAGCACGGCGCGCTAGCGCAGCGCCTCCTCCGTCACAGGCAAACCGCCCCAGCGTGGCGCGTTGCCCAGAGGCAGGTCCAGTACATCAAGCACGCGCGCCAGCGTGTGGTCCACCATGTCGGCGATGCTTTGCGGCCGCTGGTAAAAGCTGGGCACCGGAGGGAAAATAATGCCTCCCATTTCGGTTACGCTGGCCATATTGCGCAAATGGGCCAAGGTCAGCGGCGTTTCGCGCACCATCAGCACCAGGCGCCGGCGCTCTTTGAGCATCACATCGGCCGCACGCGTAATCAGGTTGTCCGACAGACCGTGCGCCACCGCACCCAGGGTGCGCATGGAGCAGGGCGCGACCACCATGGCGTCGCACTGGAAAGAGCCGCTGGCAATGGCCGCACCCACCTCATGGGCACCGTACACCACATCGGCCAACGCATGCACCTGCGCGCGGTCGCATTGCAATTCGTGCTGCAAATTCAAAAATCCGGCCGGTGAGACGGTCAAATGGGTTTGCACCCGGTCCATGCCCGCTAACAGTTGCAGCAAGCGCACGCCGTAAATGGCGCCACTGGCCCCAGAGATGGCCACAACCACTTTTTTCATGTCTTGCCCGCCCCGCTACGCAAGCCGCTTTTCCAGCGCGCAAACACCTGCGACGGTGCAAAGTCCGACCACTGCAGCAGCGGAAATTCCATGGCGTCGAGCGTGTTTTTCACCATCAAACCCAATTCGGTATCGCCTTGCATGGCCAGTCGGCGGCTGAAAAACAAGGTATCGGGGTCCTCCAGGCGCCGGGCCAGCAGGTGAAAGTCGTAGGCGCTGGCGCTAATCGTCAGGTCTGGCTCGCCAACGCGCGTTTGTGCCACAAACTGGCCGTCACGCCACGCAAAGTCAAAGGCAATTTGGGCGTCGATCACCCGCAGTTGCAAGGCCTTTCCCAGTAGCATCTGGGCCACGTCGGGAGCGATCTGCTGGGCCAAGACCAGGTTGAGTCCGGCAACAAACACGCGCGCTCCGGGGTAGCGTGGCAAGCGCCCCAGCAAAGCGCCCACCGGCGCCGGAAGTAATACAGGCTCATGCATGGAAAGGGTCCTTGATGTGAACCTTAGGCCGGTGCGCCAGTGGCCTGCACGGTGCACTGTTGCAAGCCGGGTTGGCCGTACCAGTAGCCGTTGCACGGCAAATCCGGCATCCAGGCCAGCAGCGCCTGCTGGGCTTGGGCGGGCTCCAGCGCCTGGGTCAACACGCGGTGAAAAGTGCGCACCACATCCCCGGTGTGCTGCGACTGCGGGCTCAGGCGCAGCGCGTCCACGCCCATGGCTTGCAGCACCGGCACTTCGCCCACCAAGTTGTAAACCCGCGCCGACTGGGTTTGGGTGCCGTTGAGAACCAGAAAATTCTCGTCCTCCTGGGTGCGCATCAGCAAGCCGTCGGGGTGGGCTATGCAACTGAACTGGCAGTCGTCTTTGGGTACATTGCGGTGGCGCGCCGTAAAGCAGCGTGCCGAATACGCCAACGGCATGCGCCCATAGACAAACACCTCGGTTTGCAAACCCGCAGGCCGACCCTGCTGGAGCAATTGCAAATCGGTGCGCGCCATCTCCAAAGGCATCACCCAGCGCCGGGCTCCGCGTTGCGCCATCCATTGCAGCGTCGGCAGGTTGTAGATATTGAGGTGCGGTCCGGCCACAAAAGCCCGCCGGTCTTGCAGACAATGCACCGCCCCCATGTCATTGGCTTCGACCGAAAACTCGCCGTTGTCGGCGATTTTGCGTAGCGTGGCTACATCGGCACCGGATTCAATGAGCACCTGGGTCGATAGCACCACCTCTTTGCCCGCCTCGCGCAACTGCGCTGCCAGCGCCAGCCAGTCGGCCAAGCGCAACTCGTGGCGCCGCGAGCACACGGTTTCACCCAAATACACGGTGTCCAGCGGCCAGGACGCCACTTCGCGGTAGAAGTCCAACACCTGCGCGCGCGCCCAATACGTCAGCAGCGGCCCCAAAGCCAGTTGCATCGGCACACGGCCGGCCTTGGCGGTTTGCGCGCTCATTTCCAGGGCCGGTGGTAGGCGCCCAGCGTGTGCTGCTGGCCTTCGGCCACCTTGTCGAGGGCGCCCATCCACTGCGGCTTGGCCGAGTAGCGGTGCGGGTTGTCTCGGCAGCTGTCAATGGCTTGGCGCCACACTTGGGTGACCTGCGCAACATACGCGGGGCTGCGCTGGCGACCCTCGATCTTGATGGCGCTCACGCCCATCTTCATCAGTTGGGGCAGCAGCTCCAGGGTATTGAGGCTGGTGGGTTCTTCGATGGCGTAGTAGTTGTGCTCGTCCTGCACATCAAAGCGGCCCTTGCACAGGGTCGGGTAACCAGCGTTTTCACCCTGTGCGTAGCGGTCAATGAGCACGCCGTTCAAACGCGTTTCCCGGCCCTGCGGCGTTTCTTGCCAGCGCACCGCTTTGGGCGGCGAACACACGCCGTGGGTATTGGGCGCTTCACCAGTGACGTAGGACGACAAAGCGCAGCGCCCCTCCACCATCACGCACAGGCTGCCAAACCCAAACACCTCAATTTCGACCGCCGTGTGCTCCAGCACCTGCTCGACCTGCGACAGCGATAACACCCTGGGCAAGACCGCGCGCGAAATGCCGAAATGCGCCTGGTAAAAGTTAATGGCTTCGTAATTGGTTGCCGACCCCTGCACCGACAGGTGCAGGCGCAACTGCGGGTGCGTGGCCCGGGCATAGGCCATCAGGCCAGGGTCGGCCAGAATCACGGCGTCCACACCGCTGTGGGCGGCGCGATCTATGGCGCGCAGCCACACCGCCACCTGGCTGGCCTGCGGGAAGGTGTTGAGCGCCAGCAGCACTTTTCTGCCGCGCGCATGGGCGTACGAAATGCCGGTGTTGATGGCGGCATCGTCAAAGTTCAGCCCGGCGAAGTTGCGCGCATTGGTGGCATCACGAAAACCCAGGTATACGCAATCGGCCCCTTGGTCCACTGCGGCCTTTAGTGCGGGCAAACTGCCCGCCGGACACACCAACTCCAAGGGTCGCAGGCCGCCATCGCTTGGTGTCGGCGCGGTTGGGGATTGGGTAGCAGCGTGCATCATGGCGCGACGGTACCCGTGCAGCGCCGCGCGCGCCTTGACCTGCGTCAATCAAGGCCAGAGTCCCGCAGCGCTATCGGCGCGGCGCGCGGCTGGCCCACGCAGCGCGGGCAAGCGCCTGCCTGCGTTTTGCTAGGACAATGGGCGCCAGGCGCGGGCAAGCGGCGCTGTGAGGCACCCAAGCCACCTGGTCCACCGCTTACCCCCTGCCAACTTTTCCCACCCCACCTCCAGCATGCCGACTTCCATCACCGCAGACCCAGCGCCTGCCGCCTCCCGAACCACCCTAGGCGCGCCCTACGGGGCTGCAGTGCTACTGGCCTTGACCGTGGGCCTGCCGTGGGCCTGGAGCCTGGCCGGCGCGCTGCTGGCGGCCGGCAGCGCGCCGGCCTGGTCGGATCTGGCCACGGACGTGCAAACACCCCCTGCGCTGTGGATGGCGGTGTGGAC
>CAIYQF010000267.1 GCA_903928325.1 uncultured beta proteobacterium
CAGCCGGGGGTATTGCACCCAGCGCTGGCTTTCGCCGCGTTGTGTGCTGCCGCCAAGTGCGCGCTGCACCGCAGCACCCAGGTAGTGCACCCAGGTCTTGCGGTAGTCGGCGCTGCCGTCGAAGTTGAGCGCAGCGGTAATGGATGTACCGGCGTAGCGGACCCAGTTTTCCCGTTTGTCCACGGCGCGGGGCGCTGCAGCCAGGGCGGCCTTGGATAGCGCTGAGGGCACCGAGGCCAAGGTCACGGCTGCGGGCCGGTTGGAATCATGTTGGGCCAGCACCAGCTGCAGCAGCTGGTTGTGGTTGGGCACCTTGAGCGCACCGGTGCCTAGCGTGCGCTGGTTTGCACCGGTGCTAAAGGCTTGGGGGTTGAGGCGAATAAAGGCCTGGCTCAGCAGATCGGCGCTCAAGGGGCTGGAAGGCAGGGTTTTGGCAACAATGCGTCCCAGGTCCTCACCCAGGCTGGGCGTGTAGCTGTGACTGGAGGTGAGGGTGGCCAGGTTCACGGTGGCCGCCAAGGCCGCTGGTGTTGGCAGCCAACTCGCCCCCAGCAAAGCGCACAGCGCCAGCAGGCGACGGACCGCACCGGGCCGTGGCACAGCCCATGGATGGCGCAAGGGCGAATGGGCGAAAGCAGGGACGGTAGAGGACAGGTGCAGGGCGGTCATGGGGTTCTCCGGGCAAGGTGGTACTCACAACATCCCAGCGTCTGTCGAAAACCTGACGACAGAACCTGCAAGGCTGTTTTCGAACCTACCATGCAATTGCCGTGCCACAGGTAAGCGGGCGTTTGGTTCCCAGGGCAAACCCAAAAAGCCGCGTGCACAGGGTTTACCCGCACACACACGTGCGGTCAACCCGGCATAATTATTCCAACATACAAACACTTGTTCTAAATAACAGAATTCACTGTGGACAGCACATTGGCAAAAGGCTTGGGGGTATTGGATTGGCTGGCGCGTCAGGGCACCGGCGCACGCCTGGGCGAAGTCGCGCTGGCGCTGGGCCTGGGCCGCAGCAACGCACACCGCACCTTGCAAACGCTGGTGCAGTGCGGCTGGGCGCGGCAAAACCCGGCGGACAGCCGCTACTTTGCCAGCCTGAAGCTATTTGAGTTAGGGGCCATCGTCGATGGCGCGGTGGAACTCAAGGACCGCTTGCACCCCTTTTTGGCCGCGCTGGCGCAGGCCACGGGCGAGACGATTCACCTGACGGTGCTGCAGGGCGCCGATATGGTCTACCTGGACAAATTTGACAGCCCGCTGCCGGTAGCCGCGTATTCGCGCATCGGCGGGCGCGCAGGCGCGCACTGCGTGGCCTCTGGCAAAGCGCTGCTGGCTGCGCTGGCGCTGGATGACGCGGCCTTGCGCTCCCAGCTAGGCGTGGACGGCAACGCTTTGATCGCCCATACCCCCCATACCCTGACCACGGTGCAAGCACTTCAAGCCGACTTGGCTGCCGCGCGCGCGCGCGGCTGGGCCAGCAACGCCGAAGAATGGCGCTTAGGCGTTTGCGGACTGGGCGCGGCCGTGTTCAACGCGCGTGGCCAAGCCGTGGCGGCCGTGGGCATGAGCGTGCCCGCCATGCGTTGCGCCGCAGCGCAGGCCAGCGCCTTGGCCTTGCCGCTACTCCAATGCGCAGCGCAGGCCAGCGCCAGCCTGGGCTGGTCTGGCACCGTAGACAGCAGCCCCAACAGCACCCGTTCACCCGCCGCCACAGCTGGCACCACACGAAAGAGGAGACCCGCATGACCCCCCATTTCAACCGCCGCACCGCCTTACAAGCCGCCGCCATGGGCGCAGCAGCCCTTGGCGCCGCGACGCTGCTGATTCCACTGACCGCGCACGCGCAGGCCAATTACCCTGACAAGCCGGTCAAATTTGTCGTGCCCTACCCCCCTGGCGGCGGCACCGACGTGGTGGCGCGCATCGTGCAAGCGCGCTTACAAGCCGCTCTGGGCCAGTCGGTGTTGATCGACAACAAGGGGGGTGCTGGTGGCTCTTTGGGGACCGACGTGGTGGCCAAGTCGGCGCCCGACGGCTACACCGTGCTCTTCACCCTGAGTTCGCACACCATCAACCCAGCCATCTTCCCGAAGCTGTCCTACGACACACTCAAGGACTTCGAGCCTGTGGGCCTGGTGGCCTCCTTGCCGCAAATTTTGGTGGCTTATCCGGGCCTGCCGGTGCGCAATGTGGCCGATGTTGTGGCCCAGGCCAAGGCCGCGCCTGACAAGTTTTCTTTTGCCTCGGTGGGCAACGGCTCGCCCGGCCATCTGGCCGGTGAGCTGATGAAGCTGCGCACCGGCACGCAGATGACGCACATCCCCTACCGGGGCGGCGGCCCGGCGGTGACCGACGTCATGGGGGGCCAGGTGCCTTTGCTGTGGGTGTCCATCCCGGCGGCGGCACAGTTTGTGAAAGCGGGCAAGCTCAAGGCGCTGGCGGTATCCACGGTCAAGCGCAGCGCGGCATTTCCCGACGTGCCCACCATGCAAGAGGCGGGGGTGAGCGACTTTGAGGTGGATTCCTGGTACGCCATGCTGGTACCGGCCAAAACGCCCAAGGCCATTATTGACAAGCTGAATAAGGCGCTTAACACCGCCTTGGCCGAGCCCGCCGTGCGCGCCCAGTTGCTGGAGCAGGGCGCCGAAGCCGTGGGCGGCACGCCCGAGGCGCTGGGCAAGGTGATCGCCGCCGAGTTGCCCAAGTGGGCCAAACTGGCCAAAGACGCCAATATCCGGGCTGATTGACATGCACGCAAGTTCTACCGCAATTCCCAAGCCCGCCGACCTGGAGGCCCAGGCCGTGGTGCAGGCCCTGGTCGCGCGCGCGCGCGCCGCACAGCACATTGCCAACGGATACGACCAAAGCCGTGTGGATGAGCTGGTGGCCGCTGCGGGCTGGGCCATCATCGAGCCCGCGCGCAACCAGGCGCTGGCCGAGCTGGCCGTGGCCGACACCGGCATTGGCAACGTGCCCGACAAGGTGCGCAAAAACTACCGCAAAACTTTTGGCCTGCTGCGCGACCTGCAGGGCGCCAAGTCGGTGGGCGTGATCC
>CAIYQF010000268.1 GCA_903928325.1 uncultured beta proteobacterium
CCTGCAGCGCAAGATCGTGCTCTTGAGCATTTGCGCCGCCATTCCGGTCCTGGCCTACTGGATGCCCCAGTACCTGCAATGGGCAGTTCCCCAAGCCTATGAAGACACGCCTATGCGCATGACGGCAATGGCCTGGCTGGCGCTGGGCGTGGCGGGTTTGACCTTTCGCGTTTTGCAACTATGGAAGCAAGACAGCCTGATGGCCGGTCTGGCCTGGGGCTTCAAGATCATCACCGACCCGGTGCATGACATCACGATGTACTACAAGTCCCCGCTATACCTGCTACAGGGCCAGTGGCTAGACCCGATGGACCATGTGAAGGAGGCCACCCACTAACTTTCATGTTAAGGCGCTACACGCGACGCCACCACGCCGCCAGCATTTCCTTGAGAACCTGGCGGCGAATGGTTTTCCCGGTTTGCCCCTGCGGCATCCACCACCATCCATCGGCCTGCATGGCTTGCGCCGCTTGCACAAAGCGCTGGCAAAAGTCGTCAAAGGCTGCGTCGTCAAAGTTGAAGCTGAAAATCATGCGCCCCGACCCCACCCAACTCAAAGCAATCCCTTGCGCACGCAAATAGTATTGCAGCAGCCAGTGGTAGCGGCTGGGTACCTGGTAGAGCACGGACCACACGGTTTCCATACCGGCTACGCGCACCGGAACCTGGGCGGCCTCCAGCCGCTCATTGAGCAGCGCCAAGCGCCGGCTCCAGGTCTGCGAAGCCACCGCGTACATCGCCAGAACTTCGGGCGTGTCGAGCGACTTCAAAAACACGTTCATCGCGCACATCACATAGGGGTGCGCATTGAAGGTGCCGCGCGCAAAGCAAATGTCACCGGGCTTGTCGTCCTGAAAGCGCTTCATCCAACGCGACTGGCCGCAGATCACACCCACCGGCAAGCCGCCGCCCAGGGTCTTGCCATAGGTCACCAGATCGGCCTTGACGCCAAAGTATTCCTGCGCGCCGCCCTTGGCCAGCCTAAAGCCCAAAAACACCTCGTCCAGAATGAGCGCAATGCCTTTGGCGGTGCAGACCGCACGCAATTCAGCCAACCAGGCGGTGTAAGCCGCGCGATCGTATTGGACGAAGCGGCTTCCGTCGATCAGCGTGGAGTCGGTGGGAGCCGCGCGGTTGGGGTGCATGGCCTGCAAGGGGTTGATCAGCACGCAGGCAATGTCTTTGCGGTTGCGCAAGACCCGCAAGGTGTTGGGATGCATCTCGCTAAGCGTCAAGGTGTCGCCGGACGGTGGCATGGGGTTGCCCGGGCCTGGCTGGACATCGTCCCACCAGCCGTGGTAGGCGCCGGTAAAGCGCACCAATTTACGTCTGCGCGTGTGGTAACGCGCCAAACGCACCGCCTGCATCACCGCCTCGGTGCCCGACATGTGGAAGGACACCTCGTCCATGCCCGAGATGGCGCACAGACGCTGCACGTTGTCCAACACACTGGGGTGATAGGAGCCCAAGGCGGGACCGAGCGCCTGCGCCATGGCAGCGCCTTCAGCCATGCTGGCCTTGTAATAGTCCAAGCCGAACAGGTTCACGCCATAGGAGCCGGTGACATCGATGAAGCGGTTGCCGTCCAAGTCCGTCAGCAACACGCCACCGCTCTCGCGCCAAAAACTGCCCAGCTTGATGTAGTCCGACAGCACGGTGCGGAACTGGTAGGGCACGCGGTACTGGCTGATAAGCTGCAAGTCCGACACCATAGGTTTCAACACCCCGGTCTGCGCCAGGGTTTGTGGGCTTTGCGACTGCAGCGTATGGCCCAAACGGGCCAGGGCGGTACGGCGCTGGTTCTCTACGGCCAAGGGTGCGCCGTCCACGGCAAACCACCGGGCGTCGGCGTAGGCGTAATTCGGAATCCACTTCGAAACCCGCTTGGCCATGCGCAGGTGGCCGCCCAAGGAGGGGTACTTGGCCAGCGACAGCTGCAGGCGCTGCCAGCCCTTGGGCAGGGCCACCGCGCCCAGCGAAGCCAGGCCGCCCCAGGTGGAAATTGACAACAATGTCTCGGAACCGTCCATACGAATTACCCTTTAGAAAACCTTGGTTGTATGACTTTCAGGTTAAAAAATGATGACTATCAAACAAACACTCGAAAAAATCGGCGCCAACGAAGACCTGAACTTCTTGCTCACCAACCGCATTCCCCGCCTGGCGCTCACCCGCTTCATGGGCTGGTTCAGCCAGCGGCGCACGCCCTGGGTGCGCGACCTGTCGATTGCCACCTGGAAGCGCATCGCCGACCTGGACCTGTCCGAGGCCAAGAAAGACCACTTTGACAGCCTGCACGACTGCTTTATCCGCGAGCTCAAGCCCGGCGCCCGGCAGGTAGATGCAGACCCGCGCACCATGGTCAGCCCCTGCGACGGCATCGTGGGCGCCATGGGCCGCGTCGAGGACGGCCGCGTCTACCAGGCCAAAGGATTTCCCTACACGCTGACCGACCTGCTGGGGCCGCTGGGCGCCAACAGCCCCTGGCAGGACGGCGTGTTCCTGACGATTCGCATTACCTCGTCCATGTACCACCGCTTTCACGCGCCCTACGACCTGCGGCTGCGCGAGGTGGACTACTTTGCCGGTGACACCTGGAACGTCAACCCGATTGCACTCAAGCGGGTTGAGAAGCTGTTTTGCAAAAACGAGCGCGCCCTGTTGCAGGTGGCCGTGGGCGCAGAACGCTACCCCGTGGCCCTGGTGCCGGTGGCCGCGGTGCTGGTGGCCAGCATTCGGCTGCATGCGCTGGGGGCGCTGCTGGATGCGCGCTACGAGGGGCCAGGGCACATCGCCTGCGACGCGCATTACGCCAAAGGGCAAGAGATGGGTTGGTTTCAGCACGGCTCGACCATTTTGGTGTTCGCGCCCAAGGGCTTTGGCTTTGCGCCGGGCATCAGCGAAGGCACGCCCATCCGCATGGGGCAAGCGCTGCTAAAACTGCCCGAGCCCGGGACCCATCCGCTGGCGTGACTGCATGCTCCAGTAGCGCCATTGCACCAAGCCCATGCCCAGCGCTACCAGGGCGCCCAGCATCCAGGCCAGTTGGTCAACCGCCACACCGGCATAGAGCAGCGCGCTGTACACGCCCATCATGGCCAGTACACTGGCGTTTTCATTGGTGTTTTGCACCGAGATAGAGCGCCCCGCGCTCATCAGCGCAGCGCCCCGGTGCTGCAGCAGCGCATTCATCGGTACGACGAAGAATCCACCCACCAGGCCCAACAAAAGGGTCAGGCCTGCAGCTACGGTCCATTGCTCCACCAAGGCCATCAAGGGCATGAGCAAACCCATCACGATACCGATGCCCAGCACCTTGGGCGCTTGTTCCAGCGCCACCTTGCGTGCGGCCAGCGCGGCACCCGCAATGACGCCGATGGCCGTTGCAGCCTGCAAGTAGGCCGCGTGCTCCAGTGACAAATGCAGCGCTTGCTGCGCCCAGGCCAACACCAGCAGTTGCAAGGTGGCACCCACGCCCCAGAACAAGGTGGTCACGGTCAGGCTAATGGAGCCCAGCGGGTCGCGCCACAGTGCGGTCTGGTCCTGCACAAAACGCGCCCACACCAGCCGTGCGCCCCAAGCGCTGCGGGCATAGCGCACGCCACTGTCGGGTATCAGGCAGTTCAATGCCGACGCCAAGCCATACAGGAGCAGCAGCGCAGCCAGCGACACCGCAAACGGCCCCCAGGCTTGCAAGCCGCCACCCAACCCATGGCACAGCGCCGACCCCAGCCACAGCTTGCCAACCAGAAAGCCCCCCAACACCACCCCAAACAAGGCGGCGCAAACCGTGCTGACTTCAATCCAGCCATTGGCCCGAACCAGGCGGTGTGACGGCTCCATTTCTGTCACCAGGCCGTATTTCGCAGGGGCGTAGATCGCAGCACCCAAACCAGCCAGTCCAAAAGCCAAAACCGGGTTCAGGCCCAGCAGCATGGCCAGACAGGCGAGGCATTTGATGCCATTGGCGCCCATCATCACACGCTGCTTAGGCCAGGTATCAGCCCAGGCACCCACCCAGGGGCCGAGCACTACATACGACGCGGTAAACAGGAGCTTAAGCAGCGGCACCCAATACGCCTGGTGTTGCTGTTCCAGCAGTGCGGCCATGGCCACCACCAGCAGCGCGTTGTCAGCCAAGGCCGACACAAACTGCGCCGCTAGCAATGCTACAAAACCAGGCGCCACGGCGGAAGACCGCTGCGCGTTAAACGAGTTCAGCGGAAACGGAGACTTCGGGGCGGCGCGTGACGGGGCTGGCGACGGGCAAAAAGTCCAGCACCTGGTCCCAATAGACCAGCTCCAACTGCCCGTCCACATGCTCCACCAAGGCCGAACGGCTCTCCACCCAGTCGCCGTCATTGCAATACAGCACTCCGTCGATCATGCGGATTTCTGCGCGGTGGATGTGGCCGCACACCACGCCTTGGTAGCCGCGCTTGTGCGCTTCATGGGCCACGGCTTTTTCATAGTCGGCGATAAAGTTAAGCGCCTTCTTGACCTTGTTCTTCAAAAACGCCGACAAAGACCAATAGGGCAAACCCATGCGGGCACGAACGCGGTTGAAATGCCGGTTCAGGCGCAAAGCCAACTCATACAAATTGTCCCCCACATAGGCCAACCACTTGGCGTACTTGACCACAGCATCGAAGTAGTCGCCGTGGATGAGCAGCAGCTTGCGGCCATCTTTGAGCGTGTGACTGGCCTCTTCGGTCACTTCGATGCCGCCGAAATGGTGGCCCACAAAGCCGCGCGCAAACTCGTCGTGGTTGCCGGGGATGTAGACCACGTGGCAGCCCTTGCGCGCTCGGCGCAGCAGCTTTTGCACCACATCGTTGTGCGCCTGTGGCCAGTACCACTTGCGGCGCAGTTGCCAGCCATCGACGATGTCGCCCACCAGGTAAAGGTAATCGCTGGTGTGGGACTTGAGAAACTCACTCAGTGCTTCGGCCTGGCATCCGGGCGTGCCCAAATGCAGATCAGAAATAAAAACGGCTCGGTAATGCATCCGGTCCCCATGGCTACAAATTGGTGGGGCGCACCCAGGAATCAGGCTCGCCTCCGGTTGACCGGACGTGAGCGTATTGAATTTGTATGACTAATTGATGAATCGCCGCGCGCCGCGTGGACTC
The DNA here is from genome assembly GCA_903928325.1 of uncultured beta proteobacterium. Classification (GTDB taxonomy): domain Bacteria; phylum Pseudomonadota; class Gammaproteobacteria; order Burkholderiales; family Burkholderiaceae_C; genus Allorhodoferax. The sequence goes on from CAIYQF010000268.1 coordinate 5,133, forward strand.
AGCACCACGCATCAAGCCGGATCGACGAGCTGCAAGCCGGTGCGGGCTTGCAGCAACGCGCACAGCGCCGCAGCCGTTGCATCCAGTGTGCCGCTGTTGACGATGACCAGATCGCCTGCCGCTGGCGCCACTTCGGCGGCGCTTGCACGCAGCATGCGTGCCTGCACTTCGGTCGGCGTCTCGCGCTGGCGCGCAGCCAGACGGGCTTGCACCACAGCCTGTGGGGCGCTGACGTGCAGCACCGTCAAGCCCGAAATAAGCGCACGCGCTTGCTCCATATAAGCCCGCGACCCGTTGACCATCACCCAGCCACTGCGGCCCGTGAGTTCGGTGTGGCGCACGCCGTAGTGCAAGCCATGGGCCTCCCACTGCAGCGCGAAAGCCCCGGATCGCGCAAGCTGGGCGAATCTATCGAAGTCCACGGCCTCATGGTCCTCGTTGGAGTTGCCTTGGGGGCGCGTGACCGTGCGCCGGGCAAAGTGCAGCGCTGGCGCTGCCTGCAGGCTGCGCACATGGGCGCGTAACCAATTCAGCAAGCTGTCCTTGCCCACGCCCGAAGGACCCACCACGTAGATCAGTCCCGTGCTCACAGCGCAAACCCAAATCGTTCGACCCAGCGAAAGTCTGCTCCGGGCTGATCTTCGACAAACCAAGAAAGGCCATCGACTCGGAGCCCTTGCGACAACAGGGGCTCAAACCACGCACGGGCATGCTGGCGCAGGTGTTGCGATTGTTCGGCGCTCAACGCGTCCAGAGCGCCCGTCAGGGTGATATGGAATGCGAAGTCCTCGAACACATAGGGGTAAGCCCATTGCGCCAGCATGTCTTCTTGACGCACTGTCAGGCCGCAACCGCGGCGGCGCGCTATTTCACTGGGCGGCAAGGGCGCCGCGCAGGGATGCAATTGCCGCACGCAGGCGTCGGCTAAGCCATGCAAGGACGTGCAGCGCTGGCGTGGCACCAAGGCCAAAAAGTTGCCCACCTGCGCTAACTCCACATCCAACACGATGGGCACCTTCACTGCCGCGGCGACCTCCACAAAACAGGCCCGCAAGTCCATCGGACTGCTGTGGGTGGCCAAGGCAAAAGGTGCTTTTAATGTGGCATGCCAGCCGTAGCGTCGGGGTTCGCGGGTGATCTGCGCAAAGGCCGCAGGCTCCCAAAACTCCGGTACGGGCTGGGCCAGGTTCTGGCCGCTGTGCGGGCAGCGGCCCAGCCACTGCACCCCCAATTGCCAGGCCGCGCTGTCTGGCGCGGGCGCAAAGTAGGCCGCGTGGCGGTGGGCTAAGGACAAGGAGGGCATGGTGAAAAAACAAGGGCTTTGGTCACAGAAAAGAAATATGCACGCAATAAAGTACGCGCAAGAACGATATTCCACCCGTGTTGCACAACGATTACAAGCCTCCCGCCGACGGTACGCAATCCGGTGCGCCTGCAGCGCGCGCGCATTGGATGGCGCTGTTGGCCCGCGCGCCAGAGGCCTGGTTGGAAACCCATGTAGCCCTCCAGTGCGAGGGCGACTTGCAGTGGCTTCGCCCCGCTGAAACCGGGCTGGTCATGGTACAAGGCCGCGCCGGGGGCAGCGGCCAACGATTCAACCTGGGCGAACTCAGTGTGACACGCTGCGTTCTGAAGCCCGACTCCGCGCGTACCGGCTGCCAGCAGGTGGGTGTGGCCTACGTGATGGGCGGCTCGCACCGCCATGCCCAATTGGGCGCAGTGGCCGACGCCTTGTTACAAGACCCCGCGCTGCACCCACACTGGAACAGCGTGCTGCTGCAACCCCTGCAACAAATGCAAAACGCGCAGACCCAACAGAAAAACGCACAGGCCCAGGCAACGCGCGTGGAGTTTTTTACCGTCGCCCGCGAGGCTGGCTCTGGCCCTGACGACGTGGGCGATTCTTGATGCCAATACAACTCAAAGACCTGGGGCGCGGCTTCTCGCAGCCCGCACGGTGCAGCCAAAGCGTGTTTCGCCACGCGCTTGCGGCGCTTTCGCTGCCGGCAAGCATACAGGTGCTAGATGCTGCCGACACCTTGCAGGGCATGCAGCCGCCCCATGGTGCGCATCCTGCGGCGGCGGCCCTGCTGCTGGCCTTGCTGGACCAAGATTGCAAGCTGTGGCTGTCCCCCGGGTTTACGCACGGTGACGCGGCGGCTTGGTTGCGGTTTCACACCGGCTGCACCGTGGTGAGTGACGCAGCACAAGCCGACTTTGCCTGGGTAGCCGCAGCGTCCGAGCTACCATCTTTAAGCAGCTTTGCGCAAGGAAGCGCGGAGTACCCCGACCAATCGTCCACCTGCATCGTGCAGGTGGATGGCTTGCAGGCACCGGCCCCAGCACCCGCGTGGACCCTGAACGGGCCGGGCGTTAAGGGCAGCGCGGCTTTACAGGTGGACGGACTGGGCTCCGAGTTTCTGGCGCAATGGCGGGCCAGCCAAATGCATTTCCCGTGCGGCGTGGACTTTTTGTTCACCCACGGCCAGGCTTTTGTTGGCCTGCCGCGCTCTACCCACATCCAAGGCTGACCCGTATGTACGTTGCCGTCAAAGGGGGTGAATCTGCCATTCTGGCCAGCTACGACTTGCTGGCCCAGCAGCGTCGGGGCGACCCGGGCGTGGCCGAACTCAGCACTGCACAAATCTGCCAGCAGCTTCGCTTGGCGGTGGACCGGGTAATGACCGAAGGCTCGGTCTACGACCCGCAACTCGCCGCCCTGGCCATCAAACAAAGCGCGGGCGACTTGGTGGAAGCCATCTTTTTGCTTCGCGCCTACCGCGCCACTTTGCCCCGCCTGGGTTACAGCCAGGCCATTGACACGGGCAAGATGCAGATCGCGCGGCGCATTTCTGCCGCCTTCAAAGACCTGCCCGGCGGCCAGGTGCTGGGGCCCACCTACGACTACACCCAGCGCCTGCTGGACTTCAGCCTGCTGGCCACCGGCCAAACTCTGGCACCGGCCAAGACGCTAGAGCCCAACAAAGAACCTTCACCGCGCGTGGTCGACCTCCTCAACCACGAAAACCTGCTGGAAACCCAGCCAGTGCCCGAGGGCGACCCCGACCCCTTTGACCTGACGCGTGCGCCCCTGCGCTTCCCGGCCGACCGCAGCGCGCGCCTGCAAAACCTGGCGCGCGCTGACGAAGGCTTTTTGCTTGCCATGGCCTATTCCACGCAGCGCGGCTATTCCGAGACCCACCCTTTTGTGGGCGAGATTCGCTTTGGCACCGTCGAGCTGTGCCTGGTGCCCGAGGAGCTGGGCTTCGAGATATCGATGGGCGATTTGCCGGTGACCGAGTGCCAGATGATCAACCAGTTCCAGGGCAGCTTGACGCAGCCACCGCAGTTCACCCGTGGCTACGGCCTGGCCTTTGGCCACAGCGAGCGCAAAGCC
>CAIYQF010000269.1 GCA_903928325.1 uncultured beta proteobacterium
CAGAGGTGTTTCATCAATCGTTATCTCGTGTTGCACTTCGTGCTTGAATCCGCCTTTAAATTAACTTTGATCACATTTGCGATATTTATAAGTTCTGCGGCCTTTGCGCAGGAGGCGGAAAAAACATCGCCTGCGACGGCAGTCGCATTGGAACCGGTAACGATTACGGGAAGCCCGTCTCAGCCGTTCAAACCCTACCGTGCCATGTTCCCCGGACTCAAGGCTTATGCGCGTCTGCAGGCTTCGCTTGGGCCGCAGTCGCAACTGCGCTTTCGCATTTCCAAGAAAGACGCGTCCGACGCATCCATCCCGCCGCCTGCGAGCTTAAAAGTGAGCCTGAGGGGCCCAGAAACCGCGGTCGCTTTGGCGCTCGATGCGGATGGTGGGTTTGAATTACCCCTGAGCCAGTCACTCTATGACGACGACTTTGACATCATTTTGAACCAGCCAACGCTAGCCTACCGATGGAGGCCCGACGTTCGCAGCCCAGGCGTCCCGTACAACGCCCGCCGACTGGGTGACTTGAGGCTTGAATGCTGGGTGTACAGCGAAATCTCCAAGGCCGACATGGGCTTTGTTGCGCGCGCTGCGATGAATGCGTTGACGTTGGGCGGTGACATCTGTGCGTCTAAGGCCTTCAGTTTTGCCACCAATGCGCCTGAAAAGCTCGCCAGCGCACGCATCGTTGACGCCGACATGGCGAGAGTCTTGAAGACGCGAGGGGCGACCTTTGAGGTGCCGGTGGCCGATATGTCATGGTCCAACGAGGCGCTGATCGAGTTTGAGTTCCCACGCCCGTAAGGCCCGTCGCACCCATGCCCATGCGTAAGACGCTTGCACGGGTTAGTTGGGGTCGCGCACTGGTTTTGGTCCTGGTGCTTGCCATTCACCTGCTGGTGCTGAAGCTCGGGTGGCGCTCCATGGTTCAGGTGCCGCGTAATCAGCCCATTACGCAAGTTGCGGGCCTTGACCGTTCTATGACCATTGTCTTTTTGTTGGAACCGTCGGTGCCCCTTGCTGTCAAATCCAGGCGAGAAGACCCGCAGATCGAGGCCCGACCGCCGCACCAATATCGCGTGCGCGAGACCACTGCACCCGCGCCCGTCTATGGCGATGAAGTCTCTAATGCGGCCTCCAAGCCGCCTGTGGCGCCTACGGCGCCGAGCGCGGTAGCGGCTTCGGAAGAGGCGCCCAAGCCGGTAGGTCCGCCATTAAATCTGACCCTTTCCCGCGAGTCGCTCAAAGCCTTGGTACCCAGCTTGTCAGCACGTTCACCGTTCCAGGGCAGCCTGCCGGTGACGGCGGAAGCTAGGATTGCGAATGCGGCCGCAGAAGCTGGTTCCTGGACGGAGGAGCGCATCGATATTGACCACGTCCGCCTGCGTCGGGGCAATACCTGCGTCATATTGTCTCGTCCGCAAATTGCCAAAATCGATCCATTCAGTGATTCGAGCCACCGTGTGCCCTGGGCTGCAAGCCAAGCTTCCGAGTGCAAATGATGGAACCACCCCTTGGCTAAACCCTAAGGTGATTCATACCTGCCAGCGGTAGGGTCAAAAGCTCCACGTTGCAGCTTAGGTGCGATTCAAGCAGCCTGGAACGCCTCCGTTTTTCGAACCCACATGTCCCAAGCATGCTCCTCGTGGGCCCGTAGTTCCAGCAAGCCCTGTCGGGCCATGGCGTGCAGGCGGTATTTTAAAAAGGTGTCTCCCATGCCAAGCGGGCATTCGTCGGACCCCATAAAAGTGCCCGTCACCCAGGCCCGCCTTCTGAATTCGGGGGTGCACAGGCCCAACAGCCCGGTGTCGAAGTAGTTTTCCGGTACGCCGCACATCGCGCCGTCGCGGTAAATCCGCAGCACATGGTCTTGCGCTGCAATCGCGTGCCACTCGTCGGCCAACACCGGCTTGGCTTGGGGGCTGAGGGGTTCGACCAAACCTTCGAGTTTGCGCAGGGCATCAGCGCTAAAAGCAGGGACGGCCGGCACTGTGTCGGGGTACCAGGCGCTGAGTTTGCGCACGTCGGCCACCCAAAACTCCGTGTCCGGCCAGATGGCGCAGGCCAGGCGCAGCAGCAGTTGGTCTTGCGCCGTCTGGCCCAGCCACATCAGGGCGATCTCGTCTGGCGGTGGTGGTGGAAACATCGGTGCCAGTCCCATACCCTCCTCAAGCCAGGACCAGTCTTCCTCCGGCTCTTCTGGCTCGATGGTTAAGAAAACTTTTTTGACATATGCAGTCCGCGCTGCCAGACCGCCGGGCGTGTGAATACCGCGCAGCGGTCCCCAGCTCAGCAAGTCTGGTAACACCAGCACACGATGCCCTGGCCTGCCGTGAACCACTTCCTTAAGGCGCACTTCCCAGTCTCCGCCCAAGCTCAAATGAACCACCGGTGTTTTCATACTTTTCCCTTTCCTGATGTACGCAGCCCAACTCTGGGCGGGATCCAGCGCTCCCGGTGCCACCCGCTTGTGACCGCTCAGCTGGTGTCTGCAGCAGGCTGGCAGCGATAATTCGGCCTATTCGCGCCCTGATCTGTTCGCCTTGAATCCCATTCCATTATCGTTTTTTAAACTACCCGCATGACTTCCACCACCACCTCTGGCACCATGAGCGTTGCCGACATCCGCAAGACTTTTCTGGACTTTTTCGCCTCCAAGGGCCACACCGTGGTCTCCAGCAGCCCCTTGGTGCCCGGCAATGACCCGACGCTGATGTTCACCAACTCGGGCATGGTGCAGTTCAAGGACGTGTTTTTGGGCGCGGACAAGCGCTCGTATGTACGCGCCGCATCCGTCCAAGCCTGCCTGCGCGCCGGGGGCAAGCACAACGACTTGGAGAACGTGGGCTACACCGCGCGCCACCACACCTTTTTTGAGATGCTGGGCAACTGGAGCTTTGGCGACTACTTCAAGCGCGAGTCCCTGCACTGGGGCTGGGAGCTGCTCACCCAGGTCTACAAACTGCCGCCCGAGCGCCTGCTGGTCACCGTCTACATCGACGACGACGAGGCCTATGACATCTGGCACAAAGAAATCGGCTTGCCCGCCGACCGCATCGTGCGCATTGGCGACAACAAGGGCAAAAAGTACGCGTCCGACAACTTCTGGATGATGGCCGACACCGGCCCCTGCGGCCCGTGCAGTGAGATTTTTTACGACCACGGCGAGCACATCCCCGGCGGCCCCCCGGGTAGCCCGGGCGAAGACGGCGACCGCTTTATTGAAATCTGGAACCACGTGTTCATGCAGTTCGACATGCAGGCCGATGGCAGCCTGGTCAATCTGCCCGCGCCCTGTGTTGATACGGGCATGGGCCTGGAGCGCCTGGCCGCCATCCTGCAGCACGTGCACAGCAACTACGAGATCGACATCTTTGATGCGCTGATCAAGGCGGCGGCGCGCGAGACCGGTTGCGCCGATCTGGACAACAAGAGCCTGCGCGTGATCGCCGATCACATCCGCGCCACCGCTTTCCTGGTC
>CAIYQF010000270.1 GCA_903928325.1 uncultured beta proteobacterium
AAACGCATGTTCATTGACTTCAAGATCAATCTCCATGACACGAGTTTGAATTCGTTCTTGAACTTCAGCCACTGCCATGTTGTAGATGACTGGACCAATTTCTTCCACGAAGAAACTTAGCAATGCGCCAGCCGTGATGTTCCCAATCTTCTCATCCATGTTCTCTAAGAAGTAGCGTTCAATTGAGGAGATCGCTTGCTGTCTGACTTCTTTGGAAATTTCAATCGTCATATCGTATTCACTTCCGCCAATTTCAAAATTTAGAATTTCTGAATAAAGAACGCTCTTTCTTGTTCAGTAGTCCATGTGAAAGTAAATGAATCAACTCTACTTTCATCAGCCGAGACATTTGAGATGATGTCGTAATCAATTCCTATATATTTTGAAAAAAGCATGATGTAGCTCTTTTCATTTTTAGGCAATGGTTTCGGTGCTGTCTGTTGAAACCACTCACGAAATTGACGAAAGTATCCAAGAGCCCATTCTGGTTTGTTGTCTACGTCAATGGTTATTTCATACATAAGTTATCTCTCAAAAAATTAGGTTCGGCGCTTCTTTACTGTTTTCTTGATGGGCGTTTTTGATTTCTCTTCGTCCCATTGATATCTGTCATCAATCGCGCCTTGTGCCTCAATTAGTTGTCTGCTCTGCTCACCACGCAATTGATTCACGGCTTTAACAGCATCCAAGTGACTGTAGTGCTTTTCAATCATTGACACACTCGTTCCCATTTGTAGTGCGAGTGTGTGAATCTCTACTCTGTCAATTTGTAAAGCAATCGTTGCGTAGGTGTGTCGTAAGCTATACAGAACTCGTCTTTGATTCGTGACCGAATCCATCAAAAGATTGTGTTCAATCAAATACGTGTCAAACAAACGACTGAAACTTGTTGGCTTTATTAACGCTGGAACTTTGTCTTTGTTCTTTTGTCGTTTTGTGACGATCTGTCTGTATAGAACAATTTTCTCTAGTGGATGCTCTTTGATTACGTCATTCAAATCTTTGCCATGATTTCTTAGTGCTATTGCTCGTAATGCGCTTACAGTTGGACCACGACCAATACAATGTCTTGCGCCAGTTTTGCCTTTGCCAATCTTTAATATCGCTGTGATGTTTGGATTGATTTCAACCGTGTCTTCAGCGAACACTTCTTCGTGTTTTCTGTCTTTTTGCTTCAAGTCAGTTTTGTTGGTCGTGGGATAGAACTTGATTTCTATCTGTCCCCATGTCAATTCATTGATCTCTGTGCCTGGACGCATGCCAGTGTCTAATAGTATCAATACGTAATCACGCAACAAACTTCTGAGATTGATGCTGTCTGATCGTGCTTTCGCAATCCATGGGTCAAAGTTATTTCGTAATGCTCTGATTTCTTCTAAGCTGAATGCTGGGCGACGTTCACTCTTCTTGCCAACTGCGATGAGTTTTGGACGATTGATTTCATACATGAAGCCACGATAGATCGCTTCGTCAAAAACTCTGTTCAATGCTGCGTTGTGATTGAGTGTTGTGCTGTGACTTGGCGCAGCGCCCATTCTTTTGATGCGCCACTTTTCAAATTCTTCAACCAACTCGTGATTGATCGCATCAACTTTGTATTTTCCGAAGAAGTTGACGTGGTAGTTCTCAATGATAGCGATGTACTCTTTGTACATTGACTTCCCATCACCATCAGCGATTAGCTTTTCCATTCTGAAGATCGCTTGCTTTGCGATGTCTTTGAATGTGCGAGTGATTGGTGCTGCTCTGAGTTTTTTGCGAACACTCGCTTCTACGAGCAAGTCATGCGCTATCGCTTTGGCTTTTTTGAGGTTGTATTCTTTGGTGCTCTCACGCTGCCAGCGAGCGTCAACTTTGTAGCGACATTGCCACACCATGCTTCGTGGACGCTTGAAAACGACAAGCGCATGAGGCACGAGCACGAAAGTGGTTTCTTTTTTCTCTGCCATACAGCGTTTTCAGCTGAGGATTTAGATGCTCGTAGCTTACGTGAACAGCACGTTTTGGACAAGAAAAACAGAGCAAAAGTGCGTAGTCGGTGCGTAGCCGATTTTGGGACGAAAAAAAAGCACCTACATCTCTGTAAGTGCTTGATTTATATAAGGAATCTGGTGGGACGTGCGGGGGTCGAACCCACGACAAACGGATTAAAAGTCCGCTGCTCTACCAACTGAGCTAACGTCCCGTCAGCAACCTATTGCAGGTTTCTGCCAAGCCTTAAATTATAGCGTTAATTTTTTGGCAAACCGTTGGACGAAGCGAAAGTTTGTCTATGACCCAGCCCGCAGCACACAGTCCGAAGGTTGCCGTCACAGTGACTAACGAGCCGTAGCCATGGCAATTCAAAGTGTTGTCGCCCTGTTGTTGCGTTGGCACGACGCGTTCAGGACTGCTAACACACGCGATACCAATTTTCTTGCCCTCTTTTGGGGCCTGGTGAAACTTGCGCAGTCGGTATCGAACCTGCGCTAACAAAGGGTCGTGCGTGCAGGAGCACAGATCTACGATGGTTGTCGCGTGGGCCATGCGTTTTCCTCCGGCGGCACCCACCGTAATAAAAAGTGTCTTGGTGCTCAGCGCCCACTGTGCCATGGCCGTTTTGGCTATCACTTGGTCGCATGCATCGATGACCGCGTCGACATCGGTCGGCACCAGCGACGGCCAGTTATTTGCATCGACAAAATCGTCAACCCCGACTACTTGGCAGTAGGGGTTTATCAGCGTAATGCGTTGGGCCATAGCGCTGATTTTTGACATGCCTAGCGTGGGCGTAAGCGCATGAACTTGGCGGTTGATGTTGGATTCGGAAACATGGTCCATGTCGATGAGCGTGATGCGTCCAACTCCGCTGCGGGCCAAGGCTTCCGCTGACCATGACCCCACACCGCCAACGCCCACCACCACGACATGGGCGCTGCGTATGGCTTGGCCGGGGACTGCCCCGTACAAGCGGTCCAAGCCTGAGAATCGACGAGCGCTATCTGGCTGCTGATCATATTCAGCTAGGCCAGGTTTTTTAACCATCGCGGCTTCTTGAAGCGGTGGTTTCGCAGGCATTATTTCAGCCGAGCCAGTCGGTCTTTGGCTGCGTCTGCTGCCTCGCTTTTCGGGTATTGCGCAACCAGATCTTCGAGCGTTTTGCGCGCAGCTTTGGTGTCTTTTAGTTCCAATTGGCAGTTTGCTACCGCCAATTGCGCCTCTGGGATTCGAAGGTAATTGGCGTTTTGTGAGATCAGGCGTCCAAAGGTGGCCATGGCGGCTTTGAAATCCTTGCCCACAAATTGCGCGTTGCCCAGCCAGAACAAGGCCGCGCTGGCGTACCCGCTTTGGGGATAGCGCACCAGCAGTTCGGCAAAGCCGCTTTGTGCCGCCTCAAAATCGCCCTTGCGAAAACTGGCCAAGGCAAGTTCAAAGCTGCGTTTTTCGGCGGGGTCTGCGGTGAATTCACTGCCTTCGTGCGTTACTTTGAGTGGTTCGAGTTTGCGCAGGCGCTCATCTGTGGCCTTGGCCGCGTCGGACTGGCGGCGCTGGGCTTCGGACAGGTCACGCAGAATTTGCTCGCCCTGGCCCCGAATTCTTGCTGCTTCGGCTGCGTTGGCATCCAATTGATTTTGTAAGTCAATCAGGCTGCGCCGCAGACCGGCCACCTCTTCAGCATAGCGTTTGGACTCGTCGGTGATTTTTTGGTCGGTCTCTTTGCGCAGCAATTCAAACTTTTGGCGAAGCTCCAAAATGGCGCGGCGGGCCTCTTCATCATCAAACATTCCTGCGCCAGCCTGGCTGACCACGGCGAACAGGGCCGCCGCGCCCAACCATTGGCGAACCGCATGCCCAGCGACAAGGGGATGATATTTCATCGTATGGCGATCTCAGCGCGGCGGTTCTTTTCCATGGCGGCTTCAGACCCACCGGTCATGGCTGGTTTTTCTTTGCCAAAGCTCACGGCCTCCATTTGATTTTCAGACACACCGAGCAGGCTCAAGGCTTTGCGAACGGCCTCAGCGCGTTTTTGGCCCAGTGCCAGGTTGTATTCCCGACCACCGCGCTCATCGGTATGGCCTTCAATGCTGGCTTTCTTGGTTTTGTCGCCCTTGAGGATGCGGGCATGGGCTTCGATCACCGATTGGAATTCTGGACGAATGGCGTAGCTGTCGTAGTCAAAGTACACAGTGCGTCCGCCTGCCACCAGCAGGTCAGATCCGGACTTTGCAGCGTCCAGCGTGGTGACGGCTGTTTGGCTCTTCGCCGTGCTGCCGCTGGTGGTGTTGCCGGCGCTGCTGAGTTCGGTCAGTGCGACTGCTTGACCAGATTTGTCTTCGACGCTGACGTCGTCAAGTTTGACGGCAGAACCGCAAGCGCTTAAAAAAGCCGCAACTGCAACTGCCAATACCAATTTGTTCATTCGAAACTCCTATTGAAGGTGATGTGGGGTGTAAAAATAGTATGGGCTGTTATTTGGGCATCGGTCCCCAATCGGGCTCGCGCAAGTCGCCACTTTGTCCCGCCAGCCTGGCCTTTACTTTGCCGTCCAGGGTCGTGGTCATCAACGCCTCACGACCCTGGACCTGGGTTGCATACATTAACAGACGGCTGTTGCCCGAGAAACTGGGGTTTTCGTCCGCGTTGGTATCCGTCAACCCGGTACTCTGTCCGGTGGCTAGGTCCATGATTTGAAGCTTGAAAGCCCCGCCAATGCGCGATACGTAGGCCAGCCAACGGCCATCAGGGCTCAAGGCGGGCGAGATGTTGTACGTTCCAGTGAACGTCACCCGCTCCGGGGTGCCGCCATTGGCGGGAACTTTGTATACCTGGGGCGAGCCGCCACGGTCGCTCACAAAATAAACGAACCGACCATCGGCTGTGAACGTGGGCTCGGTGTCGATCGCGCTCGATGCGGCCAACCGCCGTGGCTCAGCGCCGGGCGTCGCTGCGTCCAACAAAAAGAGTTGGGAGCCTCCGTCCCGGCTCAGGGTCAAAGCCAGTGTCCGACCGTCCGGTGACCAGCTCGGTGCGCTGTTGGATCCCTTGAAGTTGGCCACCAGGCGGCGTTTGGCTGAATCGACATCGTGCACGTAGACCACCGGCTTGCGAGACTCAAACGAAACATAAGCCAGTTGGTTGCCGTTGGGCGCCCAGGACGGGGAAATAATCGGCTCGGCGCTGCGCAATGCGGACTGGGCGCCTTCACCATCGGCGTCAGCCACCCACAAATTGAAGATGTTGGCACTCTTGGTGACATAGGCAATGCGGCTCGAAAATACACCTTTTTCACCGGTGAGTTTTTCGTACACCACGTCGGCAATTTTGTGGGCCACGTGGCGCAATTCGGCGCCGGACACGGCGTGGCTTTGCCCACCCAAATCCTGCCCGCGGACGGTATCCCAGAGCCTAAAACGCACATCAAAACGGTCATCCGCCGTGCGTGTAACACTGCCGGTGACCAGCGCGTCGGCGCCTTGTTTGCGCCAAGCGGCGGGGTCGGGTCTGGCGTTTTCATCCAGTACGTTGGCGCCGGTATCAACCATGCGAAATTGCCCGCTGCGCTCGAGGTCCGCGGACACGATGGAGGCCATCTTTTGCGTCATTCCTTCGTTGCCCCGAAACGCTGCCACTGCCACTGGCAATTGCGTTAAACCGACGCCTGAAACCTCTACGCGAAACTGGGCCATGGCGCCCATGCTCGCCCAACAGACCCAGAGTCCAATCAAAAATTTATTCATAGCGAGCTATTATCCCATTGCGAGAGAGTATTTCCAGGCGATCCCCGAGCCTCTGCATTTGCTCACACGGGCAATTGGACAGCCTGCGTGCGTTGGCATTAGGGTGTTTGGAGCTTGGGTGCACGGTTTAGGCAATACAAGGCGAAGTACTTGCCAAACGCCGCTTGCCCTTGCATGGCACACACCGCAAAGCCCATAGCCCCATCCAAAAAACCCAGACGAAAAAAATAGCTCCGCAAAAAGGCAACCATGCCAGAGGCGAATGCGCGTGCCATGGTGGTGCGTTGCCCCTTCTCGTGGCGTTGCATCGCCCAGGCTTGGCTGTATTGTTCAAGCTTGCGCCAGTAGTGGCTTGGAGTAGGGTAGCTAAAGTGCAACAAAGGAGCGGTCAACTTCTCGGTGCGGGCTTGTTTGACGAGCACCTGTTCGTGGACCAAATCGGCGCTAAAGCACGCTTTTTCTCGCGGAAAGAGACGCAAGACATAGTCTGGGGTCCAGCCGCAGTGCCGAATCCATTGACCGCAAAATTGCGTCAGGCGGGGAAGTGCGTAGGCGGCGTCGGCGTTGCGCGCGATCGCTCGGCCAATTTGCAGCGCCAATTCTGGCGTGACCCGCTCATCGGCGTCTAGTGAAAGCACCCAGGGGAGGGTCGCTAGGGCCAGCGCCCTTCCTTTTTGAGGCCCAAAGCCCGGCCAATCGGTTGAGATCGTGACCTTCGCCCCCCTGGCCGACGCAATGGCCACAGTGGCGTCCGTACTGCCCGAGTCCACCACAATGATTTCGTCGGCAAACGACACTGCGTCCAAACAGGCGCCAATGTTGGCTTCCTCGTTGTGGGTGATGATGATTACACTTAGCTGGGTCAAGATGGGTTAAACCTTTTATGGATCAATTCAACATTAGCACAGCTTCGTGCCGCTCCAATCGCGTGTACTTTTGGCACTAAAAATTCATGTTCTTGGCTACCTATTCCCCATTGTTTCGCCGCGATCTTGCGGCGTTGAAGCTCGGGACTCTTTGTTTCGTGGCGGTGTCTCCCAGCTTGGGTACAGCGGTTGCTGCCTTAGGTAGGCTGTTGCTTTATTTAATGGCACTGGGATGCCTTCTCCTGGCGTCACGGTCAAGGGTTAGTCCATCTCCGTTAGAAAGATCGCGGACCGTTACAGTGGGCATTTTGCTGGCTTGTGCTTACATGGCAGCAAGTATTACCTGGTCCAGCGCAGACCTTGATACCGCGCTACTTGGCTGGGCGCGCCATGCGCGATTGTTGACCATTCCCATTGTTTGCTACCTTCTTGCCGATAAGGCCCAAGCCATGTTGGTGTTGCGCGCATTTACCTTAGGACAGGTTTTTGTCGTGCTGAGTTCTTGGGCCTTGGTTTTCGGTGTCCATGTTCCATGGGCCACCGGTTTACATGCAACTGACGAATATGCCGTTTTCGGGAGTTACCTCGAGCAGTCCATTTCCCAATCAGTGCTCCTAGCCCTGCTGTGGTTCCAGCGGGATACATTGTTTGGCCAACGGGGGCGCTGGATCGCTATCTTGCTTGCATTGCTAACCTTGGCTCTCACTGTTGGGGTGCTGCGGGGGCGCACGGGGTACGTGGTTACGCTTGCAATGCTAGCCTTGGCCTGCGCCCATGCCATGCCGAAGAAGTGGTGGTGGGTTGCAATCCTTGTGCCTTGCTTTGTTTTTGCCTTGGCCATGGCTGGCTTATCGACTTTTCGCCATCGTATGCTTGATGTTGCATCCGAAGTTACAGCGTATTCTCATAACAGGGTTGGCGACACATCCTCCGCGGAGCGCTTGGTGTATTGGAGTACTTCACTGCAAGCCATTGCCGCCAATCCACTTTTGGGGCACGGTAGTGGCAGTTGGAATGTGGAGTACCGCAAGCTCGGTGGCGACAAGATCGCTCCGCCCACAACGGACAACCCGCACCAGCTGTTTCTTTTGTGGGCCGTAGAAGGCGGGCTACTGGGAGTGCTGGGCCTTGTCGCGGTGCTATGGAGCCTGGTTCTTTATGCCAAAAAAATGGAAGCTTTAGACGGCCTCACACTCAAGGCGATGGTGCTTGCGCTGGTTGTCTCCGGCATGTTCAATTCCATGATTTTCGGCATCGGTATGGGGGACTTTTTCTGCATAGGACTGGGCATCGCGCTTGGGCTACGCCGCGATACCGCTGCCCCATCACTTCTTTCCAAACATGACCAAAGCTGCTGAAATGTCGCTAAACAGTCTGACATTACGCCAACGTTTGCTCCGCGTCGCCGCTTATTTTTCTAAGCCCCGCAGCGCATGGATTGCTTTGGCTTTGTCGGTGCTGATTGGATCGGCCCTGGAGCCAACCATTCCAGCCTTACTCAAACCGCTACTCGACAAGGGATTTAATTCAAAAGAGCTCGAACTCTGGCTCATTCCAGTGTCCGTCATTGCATTGTTTATGGTGCGCTCATCCGCATCCTTCATGGCCGACGTGGCATTAGCGAAAATTGCCCAAACCAGTTTGCACGGTCTACGCAAGAAAATGTTTGATTGCATTAGCGTGGCCGAGCTGGAACTGTACCGAAAGCAACCGGCCACCGCTTTGGCCAACACGATTGTGTTTGAGGCGACCAACGGTGCGGTCTTGTTGTTGCAATCCATCACCACGGTTGTCAAAGACAGTTTATCGCTGGTGGCATTGGTGTGTTATTTGCTTTACTTGAATTGGAAGCTCACACTCATTGTGTTGCTTATCTTCCCGGTGGTAGCCTTGGCAATGCGCGCGCTGGCTAAGCGCTTGTATGGTTTGACCAAGGCGTCTCAGGCGGCCGTCGACAAGCTGGCTTATGTGGTTGAAGAAAGCGTGCTGGCCCACAAGGAAATTCGTATACAAAACGCCGAAGCGCAGCAGCTTCAACGCTTTGAAACGGTTAACACATTGCTGCAGCGTTTAGCGATGAAGTCAGCCATTGCCGGGTCCGCAGTGGCACCCATTACCAATCTGTTTGGCTCTATTGCACTGTCGGCGGTGATCACCGTGGCGATTGTGCAAAGCCAGTCCAGTTCCTTGTCTGCTGGTGGGTTTGTGGCCTTTATTACGGCGATGTTGATGCTTATTGCACCCATCAAGCATTTATCAGAGGTGTCGAGCACGATCACACGGGGCGTGGTGGCCGCAGAGCGCGCCATTGCCTTGGTCGAGACCGTGGTGGCCGAGCAAGGGGGCGACTTTGTTAAGGACCGCTGCTCTGGGCTTGTCGAGTTGCGTGGCGTGGGCGTTACCTACCCCGACGCGCCTGCACCGGCCTTGGTGGATATTGACTTGGTGGTGCAACCGGGCCAATTCATCGCGCTGGTGGGGCTCTCCGGGTCGGGCAAAACCACACTGGCCAATTTGTTGCCACGGTTTGTCGATTGCACCAGCGGGCACATATTTCTTGACGGCGTGGAGTTGCGCGACTGGAACCTGCAGTCGCTGCGGCGGCAATTTGGCTTGGTGGGGCAAAACGTGGTGATGTTCAACGACAGCGTATTGAACAACCTTGCCCTGGGTCAATCACTGGACCGCGCGCGTGCCCAGCGCTGTTTGGAAGCAGCCAATTTGGCCGAGCGCGTTGCTGCCTTGCCCCAAGGCATGGACACGGTTTTGGGCCACAACGCCAGTGTGCTGTCGGGCGGTGAGCGCCAGCGCCTGGCCATTGCGCGGGCTATTTACAAAGACGCACCGATCTTGATTTTGGACGAAGCCACCTCAGCCCTGGACACCGACACCGACAGCCTGGTGCAGGCCTCGCTGCGCACGGCCATGGTGGGCCGCACCACCATTGCCATTGCGCACCGCTTATCCACCATCCGCGACGCCGATACGATATTTGTGTTGCAGCATGGCCGCATCTTGCAGCGCGGAAGCCACGCGCAACTGATGGCCGAAGGCGGCGCCTACGAGGACTTTATTCGCCTGAGTTACAGCTGAGTAACCGCTGCGCGCTGGCGGCGAATGCTGCTGCAGACGGTTCAACCAGGCATACGACGTCCGCGTGATGGTGGTAAGACGGGGGGGTGGAGAAGTTAAACCAACACAGGGTCGGAACGCCCAAGCCCACCGCCATATGGTAGGGCCCCGAGTCGCTGCTGATGACCATATCCGCCTGCTGCAGCAGCCCGCTGAGCTGGTCCAGAGACAATTGCCCAGCCCAATCGACGATCGTGGCTTGGTGTCCAGTGGCTTGAAGCTTTCCCTTTAGCAAAGCGACGAACTGCTGGTTCACGTCGCGCTCAAATGGGGCGCCCGAAAGGTGCAGGGCAAACGGGGTACGTTCATAAAGTGCGGCGCAACACTCTGCCAGTTGCTCCAGTGGCGGACGTTTGACCAAGGCGTCATCGGTGCCGCACCCAATGTTGAGCACCAAGGTCTTTTTGCCGGGAGTTTGGATGGGGTGCTGCTGCATCCAAGTGGCACCTTCGGCCGACGGGCGCAGCGTAATGCGGGCGCCCGCTCGCTCAATTCCCAAGGCCGCCAGAGCCACAAAGTCGCGCTCGGTATAGTCCATGGCCCGCGAAAGACCGTGCAGGGCCTGGTAGTGGCGGCTCGATGGTGCCGCCCGGTCGTAGAAAAGTCGGCGCAATGGAAATTGCGCAATCCCTACGGACACGGCCTGTTTTTCTTTTGCTATGCGGCGCGTTAACCAAGACGTCTTAAGGCCGCTGCTTTCGAAATCAATTACCAGGTCGATGGCTTGCTTGGATACGCATTGCGACACAGCTTGGAACACCTGCGCCAAGGGCAGGCTGTGCTGCTTTTGGGTGCCGGGTTGGCCGCGCTTGACGGTCACAAAATGCACGCTGGAGAGAAGGTAGTGCGATCGAATCAGCGCCTCAGAGGGATAGCCCGCGTGGTTGCTCAACATCAAAAAATGCAGTTGGGCGTCTGGCCACTTCGTTTTCAAAACGCGCCAGGCCGCCGAACCGCGCAGCAAATCGCCTATGCCCATGCTGTGCGACTTGATCAGCAAAATGTTTTTTGGGTTCATTGCACTGGGCCCCCAGTGTTAGTGGCAGCGCCGGTCTGGCGGTCTTCGTAAGCCGTAAAGCACTTCAGCAGTAGATGCGCCCAGGTTGTCGTGCGGCTTACCAGAACGCGGGGCAGTAGCAGCAAATGGGCGTGCAAGGGTGCGTGTAGGTTCACCCGCCCGCGCTTAGTAGTGGTGGCCGTGGTGTACCCGGTGTTTTGCACTGCCTGTACGCTGCTTACATCGCACAGACCGTAGGGATAGCAAAAATGCCGCACCCCCCCTTGCTGCTGCACCAGGGCCTCCAACGCCTGTTTGGATTGGGCAATTTCCCGCTGCTGTTGGTCGGGCGCCAGATCGGGCAGGCGTGCGTGGGTCATTGTGTGCGAGCCCACTTCCTGCCCCGCGTCCACCCATTGTTGCAGTTGGGCCGCGTCCATCAGGGGCACTTGCGCAATGCCCTGGGGCGCGTCCCAGCTGTTGTGCTGGCCCACCAGGCCGACCACCACATAGCAGGTACTGCTAAAGCCAAAACGCTGCAATATCGGCAGCGCCCGGTACAGGTTGTTGGAGTA
>CAIYQF010000271.1 GCA_903928325.1 uncultured beta proteobacterium
CTTCCCTTTTAAAAACATGAAAACGCCATGACGACACCGAACACGGTCGCGCCAAACCCCGGCATCTGGAGCCGCGCAGCACACCAGGCGCGCCGCGTCTGGGCGCTGTCCAAACCCTATTACTTCTCGGACGAAAAGTGGGCCGCACGCGGACTGCTGGCAGCCATCGTGGCGCTGAACCTGGCGCTGGTGTACATGGCGGTGCTGTTCAACGACTGGAACAAGCTGTTTTACGACTCGTTGCAGGACAAAAACCAGGCTGTGTTTTGGACGCAGCTGGGGCGCTTTAGCTACCTGGCGTTTGCCTTCATCGTGATTGCGGTGTACAAGTTTTACCTGACGCAACTGCTGGAGATGCGCTGGCGCAGCTGGATGACGCGCACTACCTTGCAGCGCTGGCTGTCGCACCAGGCGTTTTATCGCATGGAGCTCTCGCGCGTTGGTGGCAGCGACCCGGCGCTGGGCGGCACGCCCGACAACCCGGACCAACGCATTGCCGAAGACATCAACCAATTCACCTCGCTGACCTTGGGTTTGAGCATGGGCCTGCTGAACTCGGTGGTAACACTGGCGAGCTTTGTGGGTATTTTGTGGGGCCTCTCGGGCGGATTTGCGTTCAGCGCGGGGGGCAGCGACTACAACATTCCCGGCTTTATGGTCTGGATGGCGCTGCTGTACTGCGCGGCGGGCAGCTGGATCACACAGCGCATTGGTCGCCCGCAGATACCCCTGAACTTTGCCCAGCAGCGGGTGGAAGCCGACTTTCGCCACCACATGATCCGGGTACGCGAGTACAGCGAATCGATTGCCCTGGACGGCGGGGAGGGCGTGGAGCGTGCGCAGCTCGAAGGCCGCTTTGGCGCAGTGCTGGACAACTACCTGCGGCTCATCAAGGCGCAAAAGAACCTGGTCTGGTTCACCAGCTTTTTTGGCCAGGCGGCGGTGGTGTTTCCGTTTGTGGTGGCGGCACCGCGATTTTTCAGCGGCGCGATTCAACTCGGTGAGCTGATGCAGATATCTAGCGCCTTTGGTCAGGTGCAGGGCGCCTTGAGCTGGTTTGTGGATAGCTACCCGAGCCTGGCGACCTGGCGCGCCACGACCGACCGGCTGACCAGTTTTGAAGCTTCGCTGGCGCAGATGCAGGCGCCCAACAGACCCACGCCATCCCATGCCAGCGCCCAAAAGCCCAACGAACTGCGCGCCCAGAACCTGCAAGTCGCCCTGCCGGGCGGCGTGGCGCTGCTGGCGCACACCGCGCTGCTGGCGCACGCGGGGGACCGCGTGCTGCTGCAAGGGCCGTCGGGCGCGGGTAAGAGCACGCTGTTTCGGGCGCTGGCCGGCATTTGGCCTTTTGCCAGCGGCGAGGTGGCGCGCCCGGCGCACGCGATGTTCATCCCCCAGCGCCCCTACTTCCCCAACGGGCAGCTGCGCGACGCGCTGGCCTACCCCGAGTTGCCCACGCGTTACAGCGACGTGCAGCTGCGCAGGGCTTTGGAGGATGCGCTGCTGCCCGACCTGGCGGACCAGTTGGACCAGTGGAACACCTGGGGCCAAAAGCTCTCGGGCGGGGAACAGCAACGCCTGGCGCTGGCGCGCGTGTTCTTGAAGCAACCGCAATGGGTGTTTGCCGACGAGGCCACCAGCGCACTGGACGCGCCCACCGAGGCCACTTTGTACCAGCGCTTGGTGGACTTGCTGGCGGCGCGCGGCGGCGGGCTGGTGTCGATTGCGCACCGGCCGGGTGTGGCGGCATTTCACACCAAGGCCTGGGTGCTGGAGCCTGCGGCTAGCGGCACGGGCGCGCGGTTTGAGGTGGTGGAAAAAGCGCTATAGGCGCGTCGAAATGCCTGCAAGCAGGCTGTATTCACGGTAAGCCGCAAAACCCTTGGCCCGCAACGCACAAGCCGGGCAGCTGCCACAACCATAGCCCCAAGCGTGTCGCTGGCTGCGCTCACCCAGGTAGCAGGTGTGGGTGTGCTCCACGATGAGGTCAACCAGGGCCTGACCGCCACCCTGCGCGTCGGCCTGCGCGCCCAACGCGTGGGCCATGCGCCAGGTGGCCGCTTTGTCGATCCACATGAGCGGGGTTTCGATCAAAAAGCGCCGGTCCATGCCCAATGACAAGGCGAGTTGCATGGCCTTCATGGTGTCGTCGCGGCAGTCGGGGTAGCCAGAAAAATCGGTTTCGCAAACGCCGGTGACGATGACCTGCAGGCCCCGGCGGTAGGCCAGCGCGGCGGCTAGCGTCAAAAACAGCAGGTTGCGACCGGGCACAAAGCTGTTGGGCAGGCCGCTGGCCTCCATGGCGATGGCGGTGTCGCGGGTCAGCGAGGTGTCGCTCACCTCGCCCAGCACTGCCAAGTCGAGCAAATGGTCCTCGCCCAGCTTCGCGGCCCAGGCCGGGAAGCGCTCGCGCAGCTCACGCAGCACGTTGAGTCGGGCATCTAACTCAATGTGGTGGCGCTGGCGGTAGTCAAAGGCCACCGTTTCCACGCGCTGGTATTTGGAAAGCGCATAGGCCAGGCAGGTGGTGGAGTCCTGGCCTCCGGAGAACAAAACAAGGGCGGTGGTGTGCATGGGGCAATCTTAGGGGCTGCACCAGACAGCTTCAGTGCATGCGCTTGGACAGACTTTCTAACTGGGCTGAAAGCTGGCGCACCGCCTCCGTCAGCGCCAGCAGCTCTTGCTCTTTGAGGATGTCGATTTTTTCGTGCAAAAGCTCAATCTCCAGCTCGGCCTTGACGTTGATCTCGTAGTCGGTTTGCGCGTGGCGGCGGTCGAGTTCGGACTGGCGGTTCTGGCTCATCATGATGGCAGGCGCCGTGTATGCGGCCTGAAACGACAGCAGCAGGTTGAGCAGGATGAAAGGATACGGGTCCCAAGAATTGGCGCCCACCAGCACGTTGCCGGTGATCCACAGTGCAATGGCCGTGCTCTGGATGACGATAAAGCGCCAAGAGCCGATGGTGGCGGCCACGCCGTCGGCCAGGCGCTGGCCCCGGGTCAGGGGCGGCGCCTCCAGGTGCTCGGCGATCTGCACGGGCAGCGGCAGGCTGGCGTCCAAACGGCGGCGGTGCGCGCGGCGGTGGGCGCGCAGCAGGGCGAGTTGGGCGCGGTCTTGCTGGGCGGC
>CAIYQF010000272.1 GCA_903928325.1 uncultured beta proteobacterium
AACCTGGACGCCAAACTGCGCGTGGAAATGCGCGCCGAAATCAAGCGCCTGCACCAGGTCAGCGGCATCACCAGCGTCTACGTGACGCACGACCAGATTGAGGCCATGACGCTGGGCAGCCGCATCGCCGTGATGAAAGACGGCGTGCTGCAACAAATCGGCACGCCCGACGAGATTTACCGCACGCCCGCCAACACCTACGTGGCCAGCTTTATCGGCTCGCCCACCATGAACTTCATCACCGGTAGCCTGCAAGGCGCGGGCGAGGCATCGCGCTTTGTGTTTGCGGGCGGCTCGCTAGAGCTGCCCGGCCCCGTCCAAGGCGAAGTCACCCTGGGCCAGCGCCCCGAGCACATCCACCTGAGCGACGACGCCCCCTGGCGCGGCGAAGTGAGCCTGGTCGAACCCACGGGCGCCGACACCTATGTGGTGGTCAAAACCGAAGTGGGCGCAATCACGGTGCGCGCGGCGGCCAACACCAAGCTGCAAGTGGGCCAGACCATTGGCTTGACGGTGAGCAGCCGGCATAACAACTGGTTTGATACGACCAGCGGGGTGCGTTTGTAGGCTTTAGCGGGCCTGCTTTTTTGGTGTTTTCTGCGCGCAGGCTGAGTCGCGCCGAGGGCAACGGGGTGGACGGTGGGTTTGGTGCGGATGCGTTTGCCGATTTTTCTTTGACTATTGCCTATTTGATAAGATGATTCGGTCGGTTTTCAATAAGACCGATGGACAAGATCATTTACACGACCAACGCCATCGAGTCCGTGAATATGAGTTTGCGCAAGATCACGAAGAACCGTGGCTCGTTTCCCAGCGACGAGGCGTTGCTGAAATTGTTCTATTTGGCGCTGAACAACATTGCCAAGAAGTGGACGATGCCGGTGCAAAACTGGAAGCCCGTGCTGAACCGGTTTACCATTCAATTTGGGGAAAGGATGCCGACGAATTAACACTCGCTCCGTTTACACAAAATTCGGGACACCCTCCGACCTGGTCAACGCCACTCTCGGGTTTGAGCAACTGGCGGCGCTTACTGCCAAGCCCAGCAAAAGCCTGCACCGAATGCTCTCGCCCACTGGTAACCCAATATGGACAACTTGGCGGCTATTTTTCGGGCAGTGCGCGAAAAGCTTCAGGTCAATCTGTCCGCGCACTCGGTCGCGGTCTGAGGGTTTGCGCCACCTCGCTCTCAGCTCACCCCTCACCCCAACGGCACCACCACCCGCACCACCAGGCCCTGCGGCAGCGCCGCCTGCGCCTGCACGCTCCCACCATGCCGCTGCGCGATTTCGGCCACGATGGCCAGGCCCAGGCCGCAGCCGCCGGGCAGTTCGCTGGCGCGCCAGAAGCGCTCAAACAAATGCGGTAGGTCGGTGGCTTGCACGCCGGGGCCGTTGTCTTCTACTTCCAGCACGCATTGGCCGCTGCCTGTGGCGCGCACCCGCAGGGTGACGCTGGCGCCGCGCGGGCAGTAGCGCAGGGCGTTGTCGATCAGGTTGCTCAGGGCTTCGCGCAGCAGCACGCGGTCGGCGCGCGCTTGCAGGTGGTCTTCGCCTTCAAAGCCCAGGTCAATGCCGGCCGCCAGCGCGCGCGGCGTCCATTCGCGCGCTACTTCGCGCGCCAGCGCAGCCACGTCCACGGGCAGCAGCGCTACTTCGGCCTCGGTGCGGGCCAAGCTGAGCAACTGGTTTACCAAGTGGGCGCTGCGCTGCGCGCCTTTGTGCACCTTGGTCAGGCGTGCGTGCAGGGCTTGCGGGTCGGTCTCGGTCAGGGCCAGCTCGGTCTGGCTGATCAGGCCGGCCAAGGGGGTGCGCAGCTGGTGGGCGGCGTCGTTCAAAAAGCGTTTTTCCTGGCTCATGCTGCGCCGCAGGGTGGTAAGCAACTGGTTGAGCGCCTGCGCCAGCGAATGCACCTCTTGCGGTGCCTGGGTGAGTTCGATGGCTTGCAAAGACGCGGCGTTGCGGTGGGCGATTTGCGCCTCCAGCCGCGCCAGTGGCGCCAAGCCACGGCGCATGCCCCCGTACATCAGCACGCCCAGCACCGCGCCCAAGAGCAGCAGCGGCACCAGCACGTCGCGTACCAGTTCGCGCGCAATGGCCTGCTGCACCGCCAGGCTTTTGGCCACTTGCACGCGCAGGCGCTGTGTGGTGGGGGCGTCGCCAAAGGGCAGCTCAATGGACGCTACGCGCATGGCTTTGCCGTCGATGGCAATGTCGTACAGCACCGGTACGTCGTCGGGCTGCAGCACACCGCCGCCCCCCGGGCCGGGCAGTTGGGTGTTGCCCAGTAAAAAGCTGCCGGGCGGCGAGGACACCATATACGCCAGCCGGTCCTTGGGGTCTTGCTCCAGCACCGCTTGTGCGGCCTTGGGAAAGTCCACCAGCAGGCCCGAGCCCACGGGTTTGACCTGGCGCGCCAGCGCGCGCACCGACTGGGTGAGCGACTCGTCAATGGCTTTTTCGGCATAGGTCAGCGCCACCCGGTAGGCCAGCACGCCGCCCATGGCCCACAGAACCAGCTGGGGCAAGAGCAACCAAAGTAGCAACTGCCGCTTGAGCGACAAGCCCGCCCCGGGCGTGGCCATGCGGCTCACGGCGCTTGCAGCTCCAGCATATAGCCCAGCCCGCGCACATTGCGGATGTTTAGCCCGCTGCCTTGCAGCTTGCGGCGCAGCCGGTGCACATACACCTCCAGGGCATTGGAGCCGCCCACTACACCGCCTTCGGGCGCCTGCGTCTGCCACACCGCCAGCACGTCTTCGCGCCCCACCACCTGGCCGAGATGCTTGAGCAGCAGGCCCAGCAACGACCATTCGCGGTGCGTGAGTTCCATGGCGTCCTCGTCCAGCCATCCCATAGGCAACTGCGGGTCCAGCCGCAAGCGATGGGCAGGGGGCGCATCGGCTTGCAGCGTGCCGTCAAAGGCCGGCATGCGCGAGCGCCGCAGCATGGCGGCCAGGCGGGCCAGCAGCTCGGCCATGTCAAAGGGCTTGGTCAGGTAGTCGTCGGCGCCAGCGTTGAGGCCGGCCACGCGGTCATCAATGTCGTCGCGCGCGGTCAATACCAGCACCGGCAGGTGGGGCAGGCGCTGGCGTATCCAGCGCAGCACCATGATGCCGTCCATGGCCACGCCTTGCACCGGGGGCAGGCCCAGGTCCAGCACCACGCCGTCCAGGCGCGTGGACTCCAGCAGCGCCTTCGCTTGCACGCCATCGTCAACGGCATCGACGCTGTGACCGGCGAGCCTGAGTTGCGCGCACAGGCCGTCGCGCAGCAGTTCGTCGTCTTCCACCAATAGCAAATGGGCCATGGCCTAGTGTGCCTCCATGGCGGCCACCGCCTGCGCGCGGGCAAGTGCCACGGCCTTCCCAATGTCCGGGCCGCGCGCGCCTGCCTGCTGCGCTGCGTTGGCAATTTGGTCGGTGGCCACGCTTTGCGCTTGCTGTAGTGCGCGCAGCAAGCGCGCACCTTGCGGGTAGGCGGCTTGTGCGTAGCCCAGGCGGCCACGGGCATCGCATTCGCAGGCCTGCACCACTTGCGCAAAGCGCTCGGGCTTGCGAAAGGCGTCGCAGCGCTCCAGCAGGCGCACGGTGGCGGCGGCGTCCAGGTTGGCGCTGCGGTGGATGTTGCCGTGCTCGCGCGCCACCACCTCGGCCAGCTCGGTGCAGGCGTGGGGCAGGCGCAGGCGCTGGGCCAGGCCTTGGATCAGCCGCACGCTGCGCGCTTCGTGGGCAATGTGGCGCGGCCACTCGGCGCGTGGCGTGGTGGCCTTGCCCAAGTCGTGCACCAGGCAGGCAAAGCGGACTTCCAGTGGCGCCTTGGATTGGGCGGCGCAGTCCAGCACCATCATCACGTGCACGCCGGTGTCAATTTCGGGGTGGTGTTCGGGTGGCTGGGGCACGCCCCACAGCGCGTCCACCTCGGGCAGCACCACGGCCAGCGCGCCGCAGTCGCGCAGCACGGCAAACATGCGCGCGGGCTGGTCTTCCACCAGGCCCTTGGCCAGTTCTTGCCACACCCGCTCAGCCAACAGATGCGCGGCCTCGCCCGCCTGCACCATGGCGCGCAGCAGGGCCAGCGTCTCATCTGACACGGTGAACT
>CAIYQF010000273.1 GCA_903928325.1 uncultured beta proteobacterium
CGCACGACAAGGGTTTCAAACTTGCACGCGTGGTGGCTTGGCTGCGCAGCCAAGTGAAAGTGCCGGTATTGACGGGCCTGCCCTTTGGCCACGTGCCCACCAAGGTGTTGCTGCCGGTGGGTGCCAAGGTGGACTTGGTGACCGAGGGGCGCGACGCGCTCATGGTCTGGGGCCACGTTTAGTCCACCGAATGACGGAGTGTTTTGATGCCACTGAGTGAAATTCAATTGGCCGCCTTGCGCGCCAAGTACAGCGGCACGGCTGCCGATATGCACGATCCGCTGTTCAAGCAGGTGGCAGCCAGCATTTTTAGCGAAGGTGGCACACGCGCTGCGCCGTATGCGGGTATTCCCACCTTGCTGTCGGCACCGGCCCGTGCGGTGGACACGGTGGCGCCCGACTTTGGCGATCTGCAAGTCGCCCTCATGGGTGCGCCCATGGACTTGGGTGCCAGCAACCGGCCAGGCGCCCGTTTTGGCCCCAGGTCGCTGCGAACCATGGAGCGCATTGGCCCCTACAACCATGTGCTGCAGGTGGCGCCAGTGCATGCGCTGCGCGTGGCTGACGTGGGCGATGTGCCGTTTCGCAGCCGCTACAGCCTGCCCATGTGCATCGAAGACCTGGTGCGCTGGTACGGCTTGGTGGCGCAGCAGGGCGTGCTTCCCTTAACGGTAGGCGGCGACCATTCCATAACCTACCCGATCATGAAGGCTTTGGGGCGCTCTGGCCCCATTGGCATGGTACACATTGACGCACATTGCGACACCGGCGGCGAATTTGACCAGACGCGGTTTCACCACGGCGGCCCGTTTCGCCTGGCGGTGCTCGATGGCGTGTTGGACCCCACCCGTTGTATTCAGATTGGTATTCGCGGCTCGTCTGAATACCTGTGGGAGTTTTCCAAAGACGCGGGAATGACCGTGGTCCACGCCGAAGAAGTGCAACGCCTGGGCATGGACGAGATTGTTCGCATGGCCCGCACCGTGGTGGGTGAGGGACCGACCTATGTGACGTTTGACGTGGACGGTCTGGATCCCGCCTTTGCACCCGGTACCGGCACACCAGAGGTCGGCGGCTTGAGTACGCGCGAGGCGCTGGCGCTATTGCGTGGACTAAAAGGCCTTCATGTGGTGGGCGGCGACGTGGTTGAGGTTGCGCCCCAGTACGACGCCAGCACCAACACCGCCCAGGCTGGTGCGCAGATGCTGTTTGAAATCCTGAGCCTGATGGCCTTTAGCCCCGCGCTGAAAAGCTAGGGGCTGGAGCCTTGGGTGCCTGGGAGGGATTGGCGCTAGACGGACTGGTCGGGTTCGTGTCTCAAGCATGGCGATACGTTTATTAACATAATATACATCGTATAAATCAGCTCAGGGGTGCATTAACTTACCGTGCGCCCTGTTTGGCCAGGTATTGGGCAATCAGTCGGGCCGAGTCCTCGTTGCCAGACTGCAAGGCAAAGTCAACGGCGCTCATGTCTTTGTCATTGCGTAGGCCTGGATCGGCTCCGGCGTCGAGCAGCGCTTGCACGGTTGCTGTGTCGCCGTACATGGCCGCCATCATCAGCGGCGTGGTCCGGTTGGGCGACTCGGCGTCCACATAAGCAAAATGCGCCAGCAACAAGCGCACGGTCTCGGTGTGGCTGCGCGATGCGGCGTAATGCAAAGGTGTCCACCCGGTCTTGTTGACGTCGGCGTTTAGCGCAATCAAGCGCTCGCAAACACCGTTCATGCCGGCCAAGGCCGCCAACATCAAAGGACTTTCGTCCTGCGAAGTGCGAACTTCGACCGCAATACCCGGCGCGTCCAACAGGGCTTGGGTGGCACGCGGCGAGGGCTCTCGAATTGCCAGAACCAGGCCATGCAGACCTTCTGGGTTGATGGTATTGGCATCAAATCCGCGCTGTAGGAGCTGTTTGATGCGTGCGCCGTCATCGTGCACTATGGCGGCAAAAAAATCGCTATAGGAACCAGCTACAGCAGGAATAAAACCAAATAATACAAAGAGATAGAAGGAATATCTCATGTAACTTCTTAAGCAAAAGGATGCCCTGCTCATGCGCCAACACCTGGAAAAAGCAGGGAGAAATTGGCGCTCGTGGCCTGCCCAATAGACTCTGCGCTGCAACCGCGCGCCTGGGCAATTTGGTGCGCAACCAGGGGCACGTAAGACGGATTGTTCGTCTTACCCCGGTGTGGCATCGGCGCCAAATAGGGGCTATCGGTCTCAATCAACATGCGGTCCAAGGGCATCCAGGCGGCAATGTCCCGTAAATCTTGAGCGGTCTTAAACGTCAAAATGCCGGAAAACGAGATGTAAAAGCC
>CAIYQF010000274.1 GCA_903928325.1 uncultured beta proteobacterium
AGGATGTCGAGCATGGCGTAGCTGTCTTTACCGCCCGAGACGCAGACCATGACGAGGTCGCCCTCTTCGATCATGTTGAAGTCCATGATGGCTTGGCCGACCTGGCGGCACAGGCGTTTTTCGAGCTTGTGGTTTTCACGCTCTGCCCGCTGGGCGGCGTCGCGCGCACTGGGCGCACCCAGCACACTGGTGGGGCCGTCAGGTGGGGTGGCGGGCGCCAAGGTCTCGTGGGCGTCGGTCCAAAGTGCGGTCATGTTGGGGTTCTCAGGGGTTCCATTGGCCGGTTTCGACCCGAATGGCGACTTCGCAGTCGTCAAAAATTTCCAGCTTGGCGATGTTGACGCGCACGCCGATGACGCCGGGCAACTGCATCAACCGGTCGGCCAGCTTGCCGATCAGGCTCTCCAGCAGGTTGACGTGCTCGGCCGTGCATTCGTTGATGATGATCTGGCGCACCTTGCGGTAGTCCAGCACGTGGTTGATGTCGTCGTCGCTGGGCTGCAGGGGCTGGCTTCCCAGGTGCAGTTCGGCGTCGACCTGGATCGGCTGGGGTGCAGCCAGCTCAGACTCCAGGATGCCCAGGTTCGCCTCAAAGCGCAGGCCCTTGAGTGTCAGTATCTGAAAGCCGGTGGTGGTGTGCACAAAGGGGCCTTACATCAAAGAAAAGTCGCGCTCAAAGCGCATCAGGTGCTGACCGCCATCGACCAGCAGCGTGGTGCCGGTGATGGACTGGTTTTCCATCGCAAAGCGCACCGTGGCAGCGACGTCGTGAGGCGTGGACGAACGCCCCAGCGGCGAGAGCTTGTGCAGCGCCGCAAACTTGTCGTCGCTGAGCAGGTGGCTGGTCAGCGTCAGGCCCGGAGCCACGCCCACCACGCGCACCAAGGGGCTCAGCGCCAGCGCCAGCATGGTGGTGGCGGCCTCTAAAGCGGCTTTGGACAGGGTATAGCTAAAAAAGTCTGGATTTTGATTCCACAGCTTTTGGTCCAGCATATTGACCACCACGCCGCTGGCCGCATCCTTGGGCGAGCGCTTGGGTGCCGACGCCCCCTCGCGGTTGCGCTCGACCAGGTGACTGTGCAAGGCCTGCGCCAGCAAAATAGCCGCCCCAGCGTTGGAGCGCATGTGCTTTTCCATGGCGGCAAAGCCAAAGCTACCCGGGTTGTCGTGCTCAAAAGTGGAGGCGCTGTTGACCACCGCGTCCACCCCGCCAAACTGGGAAATTACCGTTGGCAGCAAATGACGCACCGCTGCTTCGTTGCCCAAATTGGCTCTGAAACTGGCCGCGCCAGGGGTCAGCGCGGCGCATTCGGCCACGGTGCGCGCGGCGTCTTCCACCGAGTCGCGGTAGTGCACTGCCACGCGCCAACCGCTGGCGGCCAGCGTCAGCGCGATCTCACGCCCCAAACGCTTGGCCCCGCCGGTGACCAGCACGCTGGGGGGCACCGGGTGGCTTGCGGGGGCGGGCTTAGGAGGCATTGGGGGACAATCTGGGCAAGGAAAACGATGCGACATGACAACTCCTCCTAGTTTAACGAGCCCCTGCGCGCCCATGCAGCCCTTGAAGCAGCACATGGCGCACCAAATTACGGCCTTGGGCGGCTGGATGGGTTTTGACACCTTCATG
>CAIYQF010000275.1 GCA_903928325.1 uncultured beta proteobacterium
GGCAGCGGCGTGCAGCACAGCGAGTTCAACCACGCGCCTGACGCCACCACCCATTTCTTTCAAATTTGGATTGAGCCCAACGTGCGCGGTATCGAGCCCAGCTACGAGCAAAAAACCTTTGCTACCTCAGAAAAGCAAGGCGTTTTGCGCCTGGTGGCCTCGCCTGACGCAGCGCAGGGTTCGGTGCTGATCCACGCTGATGCCAAGTTGTACAGCGGCCTGTTTGACGGCGTGCAGACCGCCACCTTGGCGCTGAGCCCGGCACGCAAAGCCTATGTGCAAGTGCTGCGCGGCAGCATCAGCGCCAACGGCCAGGCCTTGGGCACCGGCGACGCCGCGCTGCTGGCCGGCGAGAGCCAGTTGGCCTTGGTGGACGGACACGACGCCGAGGTGCTGGTGTTTGACCTGTGCGCCTGAGGCGCTTGGTCCCGGCGCGCACCAGCTAAGCCCGGTCTTCTTTTCCCTCGGGGTTCCCGCGGTGGGGCACCATCTTTTGTACTTCTGGAGCTTTTTCATGACCAAAACCGTTGTTATTTTTCATTCCGGCTACGGCCACACCCAGCGCGTGGCCCAATTTGTGGCCGAGGGCGCGGACGCCCAACTTATCACCATCGATGCTGACGGCAACATCACCGACGCTGAGTGGGACGCCCTGGACGCGGCCGACGCCATCATCATGGGCTCGCCCACCTATATGGGCATGGCCTCGTGGCAATTCAAAAAGTTTGCCGACGCATCGTCCAAACGCTGGTTTGTCAGCGGCTGGAAGGACAAAGTGGCCGGTGGCTTCACCTGTTCTGCCAACCTCAGCGGCGACAAGCTATCCACGCTCCAGTACTTCATCACCCTGGCCATGCAGCAGGGCATGGTCTGGGTCGGGCAATCGGCCATGAACGACGGCAGCATCAACCGCCTGGGGTCGAGTTCCGGCGTGATGGCCCAAGTCGGCCCCACCAGCCCGGCAGAAGACATTCCCCAGGGCGACCTGGACACCGCAAAAGCTTACGGCGCACGGGTGGCGCAGGTGGCTGCGAAGTTGCGCGGGTAAATTTGAAGAGGCCCCTTTGCGCACCGGGCGCCAAGGGGCATGTGTTGACGGGCGTTAGGTCTGCGCGCGCCATTCTTTTGGAAACAGGGACAGGCCCACGTACGATGGACCACCCGCTCCAAAGTCGCTCGCAGCCATTCCTGACAAGGAAAATTAGCGCAGGGGCGTATTTGTTATTTGGTTTGCAGCATGATTGCTTGACTGCGCAATGCACTGACCGGTGACGATGAAGCGGCTGTCGGGGTGGCGGGCGTTTTGTCGAGCGCTGCTCGCGCTTTTTCGGCAAGCGCGTTAGCGTCATCGATGGCTTTTTGTAGTTGCTCCCGAGAGCCCGAGGGATATTCGGGAACGGCCTTTTGGGTCCCCACCGCTCGGGTAATGATTGCCCGAACGCCATGTGGCTGGCAATAAGACTCCATTTCCAATAGAAACTGGGTAGCCTCGGTATAGCTTAGGCCTTTGCCTGACTCGACATCTTTAGCAATTTGGTCGCCATAAACCCGCTGAACCTCAAGTGCTGACATCACCAAATCCTGCACCGCACGGATGTCAGGAGAAAACAAATAGGTGTCTGAAAAGTTGTCCATTGTTGCCGTAGTGAAGCCAAAACCGGCTGCCGTGGCGGAAATCGCCTTTGCGCTTGCGTCAAACATTCCCATGAGCGCGGCGGTCAGTCCGCCAGCCAGAGAAGTCTCTTTTTTGGCAAAACCCATGTGTTGCCCATCGTTGCCCATCCGCGTGAAATAGTTGCTGCAGCCAGACTGCACCAGCGCTATGCCCTCGGTCAAAAATTTGGCGTTGGTTGGTCCATCGAGAGGTTTTTCCCTGGCTTTCTTGTAGGCCGCGTTGAAGCCGGAATAGCGGTCCATTCCCGTGGCTGGAGCTGGAGCGGCGGTTGGCGTTGCCTTTTCTTCTTTGTCCTTTGTATCGAGGGCCTTTTTGGCATTTACATCGATTGCGGTAATTGCAGAGTCATTGACCAGCGAGTTTGGCGGATGAATTTGTGTACACGCCCCCAGCGCGAGCGACAGTGCAACTTGCATTATTCCGACGGTAACGGCCTGTCGATGTGTTGATTTAGCTTGCAGTTTCATGGATACCTCCATATTTTGTGATTGCCGAATTGGCAATTAATATAGTAATTGAATTCGCAATTAATTCGATGAATAACGCGCCTTCTATCATCTGTGCTTGGTGCTTGAACGGGCCGCCGCTGTATGAACCGATTGCGCTCTAAGGCAGCCTTGCGCGGGCCGTTTGCGTGCTTGGCAGGGCGCATGCGGCTACATTGGCGGCTGGTTCCCATGTCGCCCCAGCCCTGTACCCACCGAGAAACGTGACCGTGACCGATTCCCTACCCCCTGCACCCAGCCAATTCGCCCTGCTGCGCCAGCGCCGCTTCGCCCCCTTTTTCTGGACCCAGTTTTTGGGTGCGGGCAACGACAACGTCTTCAAGTTCGCTTTTACTGTGATGGTCACCTACCAGCTCAGCGTGGGCTGGTTGCCGCCTGCGCTGGCGGGGCTTGTGATTGGGGCGCTGTTTATCTTGCCTTTTGTTCTGTTTTCGGCCACCAGCGGGCAGTTGGCCGACCACTGGGAAAAGTCACGCCTCATGCGCCTGGTTAAGAACCTAGAGATTGCCATCATGCTCGTGGCGGCCTACGGTTTTTGGGCCGGTAACGCGGGGGTGTTGCTGGCGTGTACTTTTGGCATGGGCTGTCATTCCACGCTGTTTAGCCCGGCAAAGTTTGCCTATATGCCGCAGGTGCTGGGCGAGCATGAGCTAGTCGGCGGCAACGGTTTGGTGGAGATGGGCACCTTTGTGGCGATCTTGCTGGGCAATATGTTGGGCGGCTTGCTGGTCGCCATCCCGCAAGTGGGTCATATGGCGGTGGCGGTGGTTTGCGTGCTGTTTGCTGTGCTGGGGCGCTGGGCGGCCGGGCGCATACCGCACACACCGTCTGCGGCCTTGGAGCTGCACATCAACTGGAACCCGTTCACCGAGACCGCGCGCAACCTGCGCCTGGCGGCGGTTGACCCAGTGGTGTTTCGTTCGCTGCTGGCGATCAGTTGGATGTGGTTTTTTGGCGCCGTGTTTTTGAGCCAGTTTCCGGCGTTTGCCAAACTGGTGCTGCATGGGGACGAGCGGGTGGCCTCCTTGTTGCTGGTGCTGTTTTCGCTGGGAATTGGCACCGGCGCCCTTTTGTGCGAGAGCTTGAGCCGCCACAAGGTGGAAATTGGACTGGTGCCGATCGGCGCGATTGGCATGAGCGTGTTTGCGGTAGATCTGTATTTCGCCTCCCACGCATTGCCCGCTTCGGCGCTCATGGGGCTGCAAGCCTTTGTGGCCACCCCGGCGCACTGGCGGGTGATGACGGACCTGGCGCTTCTGAGCCTGTTCACCGGCCTGTACAGTGTGCCCTTGTATGCGCTCATTCAGCAGTGCAGTGCGGCCAGCCACCGGGCGCGCATCATCGCTGCCAACAATATTTTGAACGCGCTGTTCATGATTGCCAGCTCCCTGATCGCCGGGGCGCTGCTGTCACATGGCGCAACCGTGCCCGAGATTTTCTTGCTCACCGGCATCACCAACGCGGTGTTTTCGGCCTACATCTTTGTGCGGGTGCCCGCCTATTGGCAAGGTTTTGCAGGACTGCTGCGCCCACGGGGCTGATCGTCCCCGGCGCCTTCACGGCGCGGGTGCAGGGCCTGTGTCATCGGGCCAGTGCACGCTGCCCCGGTAGGCGTGCCAGGTGGCGTGGCCCAGCCATGGACCCACCAGCAACAGCCCCAGGCCCCAAGGCAGCAGCGCCGCTAGCACCAAGGCAGTCAACACCGCGCCCCACAACAGCATCA
>CAIYQF010000276.1 GCA_903928325.1 uncultured beta proteobacterium
CACCGGCGCCGACTCAAAAAGCATCATTGCGCCAAACAGCCGCCGCCCTTTTTTCTATGTTGGGGATCGCAGCTTTGCTTGCGGGCGTGTTTAGCGGTGTACTGTTGGCGGTGGAAGCGGCAGCTACGGCGGCCTTGGTGATGGTGCTGTGGGCGATGGTTTCTGGCCGTATGGGCAGGGCGAACTACCTTCGTGTGCTTAGCGACACAGTAGACCTAAGTGGGGCTCTGATGGCGCTTCTGATTGGCGCCACCGTGTTCAGCCTAGTGCTGCGCCTGTTTGGCACCGACCGATGGATATCCGAATTTTTATTGGCCGCTCAGCTGACGCCGACCTTGGCCGCAGCCTTGGTGCTGCTGGCCGTCGCGGCCTGCGCATGGGCTTTGGATGCCTTTGAAATGGTGTTCGTGGTGGTTCCCATCGTCGCGCCGCCGCTTATCGTCATGCTAGGTGATGCGCAGCAGGTGGCGGTGCTCTTGCTGTTTACCCTCCAAATGAGTTTTTTAGTGCCCCCTCTGGGCTACGCCGTAATGATCGCTCGGGCCAAGTCACCAAACGCTTTGCCAATTTCTGCAATTGCGCGCGCCTTGGCGCCCTATCTGGCTTGTCAGGTACTCGTGCTTCTCATGGTGTTTTCGTTACCCCGGCTAGTGCACGGCTTGGATGCTGCCAATATAGCGACGCCAGACCTATCGTCCGAGCAGGTGGATGACGCTCTTGAGAGTCTGGTGCAGCAAGGTCGCAGCGCCAAGCCTTAATAAAGGGGGTTACAGGGGCTGACACCCTGATTATGCAATTCATCCTGAAAAATCAATCCCAAATTGGTCTTTTTTGGGATTTGGGCCAGAGTCAGCGCAACGTACATTTCCATATTCCAGAGCGTTGAAATTAGGCTTTAAGCGAGAAGAGACGAGTAACATTCCCTTTAACCCGTTGGTATTCGTAATTCGCGGACTCGCTATTGGCACCTAAATAATTACTTAAAGTTCAAAGTTAAGCATTGGCAAAATTTTTCAATTTATGTTTGTTAAACCGTTTCCAATGCTCCTAAGTTTGCTGATAGGTACGTCATCCTTTGCTTGCACCGATGAATTCGAACCTGTATGTGGGTATTGGATGCACACCTCGAAAACGCAATCGTTTAGAAATGAATGCCAGGCAAGGGCCGCTGGTGCACTCGTCCGACACAAAGGAAGTTGTCAAACCAATAACGTCAAAGAGGTAATCAAAAGCCCGGGTAAAAATTCGAATAAGTGATTCTTTATTGCTTGCG
This sequence comes from uncultured beta proteobacterium, assembly GCA_903928325.1. Lineage (GTDB taxonomy): Bacteria > Pseudomonadota > Gammaproteobacteria > Burkholderiales > Burkholderiaceae_C > Allorhodoferax. The sequence continues at coordinate 1,274 of CAIYQF010000276.1, forward strand.
GTTAAGACTTAGCCGTTTTGTAAAGTAGCTCAGTGCATAGCGGTTTAGCAATCACTGCGCAGAATTGGAAAAACAACTAGCTTCAACCGCATTGATCACCAAATAGGGTCAAGCCAAGGTAAAGCTGCTCACCTTGTGGCCCTACCTGCCGATGTAGGGAGTTCAACTACCAGGATTCCTCCTATGTCCAGCATTTCCGCCGTTTCTGCTCCCCAAACCCCTGCACCCGCTGCCATTCGCGCCACAGACGCTGATGGGGACAACGATGGCACGCAGGCCAAAGTTGCCAGGCCAGCCCCACCGGCAGTTCAAGCGGTCCCCGCTGCAACCGCCACTAAAGGCAACAGCGTTAACAATTACGCTTAAATCTAAGACAGCTTTGACCAATGGGCCCTACGGGGCCTATTTTTTTTAAGGCCTGGGAACAACCCAAACCCCTCCTCGGCACTTACGAATTTAGCGCCGCCAAGCGGCCATATTGCCGCTTTGTAATCGGCATGGCAACGGCAGGTGTAGTATTTTGAGGTGATGCCTTGCCGCCTCGCGGCAAACCTTGGGCTTCACATAAAAACATATTGTTTCCAAGGCATGTAGTCAACAAGGCCGCCATGCAATAGCCCTTTGATTTATATGTGTTTTATCCAAATCAAACCGACCCCGTCAATCTTTACCTTGTGAAGCCGCCTAAATGGCGTGGCAATTGCGTCGCTAACGCAGAGATCCGTGCGCTTTGCCGGTCCTTGAAAGTAGAACTGTGGCGGACGCAAGCCCATTACAGCCTCTTTGCTCTTGCAACTTGGATACAAGGAGAACTCCGATGGGAATGCGAATAGGGGGTTCAGGCGCAGCCTGGGCCAGTCAAAACAATAGCGTGGGAAACTGGCAGCAACGCCAGCAGAACATGAAAGCGCTGGGCACCGCTTTACAGGGTTCCGACCTTGGGGCGGCGCAAACGGCTTTTGCCGCAATCAGCACCAACAACCCAAACATGGCAAGCAACCCGAACAGCCCTTTGGCCAAAATCGGCCAGGCTTTGCAAGCGGGTGACCTGGCTGGCGCACAACAAGCCCAACAGGCTTGGCGCGGTGCACACCATCCCGGCGGACCCGGGCCCAGCGCAGCGGCTACGCCTAATGCGGCGACCAGCAGCTTTTTGCAAACGCTCACACCGGTGGCCACCACACCTGCTGCGAGCGACCCTGCCAGTGCCACCACCAGCGCGACTAGCACCAGTGCGCAAGTAGAGCAGGCCTTGGCAGCGTTTGAAAAGAATCTGTTTGATTCTTTGCGCGCGCAAGACAGTGCGCCTGGCACCGCCTCCAGCGCTTCGCCCACAGCAGCGGCGAGCACGGCACCTGCAGACGGCAGCAATCCTGCGGCCGTTACGGCAACGGCTGTCGCCAGCGGGAGTGCGCCCGCAGTAGGCGGCCGTCACCATCACCACCAGGAGTCTGCTGACACCGCCAATCTGGGTGCAGAGTTGGGTTCGCTGATCTCACAAACGGCATCCGGGAGCGCCAATGCAGCACGCAGCGCCGCAGCGCCTAGCAATTTGGACCAAAGCTTCAATAACTTGTTGAGCACGCTGGGCGTGTCGGGCAATAACGCCTCCCTCAACACCTTTTTGCAAGCCCTGCAATCCAATATGCGCGGCGGCGGTGCGAGCACTCCGGTAGCGGCAGCCGCCGCGACTGCTACGGCCTAAGAGGCCCGCACCTTGGTGACATGAAAGGCCACCGTCTGGGAGTTCGAGCCCAGGCGGTGGTTTTTTGCTTTGCTAGCCGCCTGGGCTTTGGTAGATCACTTCACAGGCTTGCACATAGTCCAAGGCGGCCTTTTGGGCTTGCTCAGGCGAGGGTGCGCAGGCCATGACATAGGCAATCCGATCGGCGTTATCCATCGGTGGGCCGATGGTGTCTCCAGTAGCTTTAACTGTCTCAAAGCACCGTATTTCAGCGGGCAAAAAAGCGGGTTCGCGCAGTCCGGAAAACACACCGGAATGCGCTGCGTTGACCCACTGCGTCGCCGCAAAATTGTGCGGGGCTGGCGGCAAGTCGATCGGCCGGCCCAGGTGCAAATCGATCAGCAGTGCATGGATGGGTAAGGCCCATGCCAGGCTCATTAAGCGGGCGATTTTTGCGCCCACAAGCCGGGGATTGATTTCTATCAGTTGCGGGCCAGTGTCGGTCATCATCAGCTCCACATGCGCAGCGCCCCAGTCAAAGCCCACCGCATCGAGTAGCGCAAACACATAGGCTTGCAGCGCCGGATCCTGGCCGCGCCAAGGCGTGAAACAGCCGCCCCGGATGGCAAAGGACGGCGGATCAAAATACATTTTTTCGTTGGTGCCCAGCAGCAGATGCTGGCCGTTGCGGCTAAAGGTATCGCAGGCCACCACGGTTCCGGGCATCCAGCGTTCCACCAGCAGACGGTCATTGGCCGCCACGCCCAAACCATACTGCACGCCCGAGGGCAGCATGGTGTCCAAAGGTGTGAGAAGCGGGTCTAGGTCGCCCGGATCGCGCAAGAGCACGATGTTTTGCGAGCCAAAGCCATCCACTGGTTTGATCAACACCGGCAAGCCCAGCGTATGCACCGCCGCTTGCAAATCTTCGTTGTTGCAAGCCAATGCAAAAGGGGGTTGGGCAATGCCCTGTGCCTGCAGATGTGCCCGCACCGCATATTTATCGCGCAGCAAAACAGCGCTTTTCGGGTTCAAAAAGGGCAGGCCGAGGGCCTGTGCAATCAGTGCCGCATCAATGATGCGGATGTCGATCAAGCACAACACGGCGTCCCATGGGGCTTGCGCGTGCAGCGTACGCATGCGGTTCTGTAAAGCGTCTGCACCTAGGCCGTTGATGTCGATGCATTGATTGGCGCGTGCCACCCACGGCCAGACCTGCGGCTGTTGCCGGTAGTGGGCAAGGCGGCCGCTGGCAAAACTATAGCTATGGCCTTGGGCGCAGGCGGCTTCGAGTAGGTCGAAGTCATTGCCACCCGGCAGTTCAATGACCAACAGATGCGCCATGGCTGCGGGTAGGCGAAAATTGTTGGGCTAAATGCGTAAATTGCGCGAGCGCATAGCTGGCGAGAACTTCAGTGTCGGATGGTAACTGGTAGCCAAAATCCGTCCAAGCCTGCCCTGCATAAGGCAGACTTATGGTGGGACCCACGACATGCGCGCCCACATAGGCAAATAAGGCGCGCACCTGCACTAAAGCAAGCGCCCCGCCGCTCCAGCCTGTGGACGCACTGCTGAGCAACACGGGCCGCGCTTCAAAGGCATTAGCCGCCAGCGGGTCCACATACGGTACGCGCGATAGCCAATCCACCAGGTTTTTCAGGAAGGGCGTCATCTGTCCGTTGTACTCAGGGCTGGTAACAATCAGACCATCGCAAGCGCACAAGCGTTGGTGGCATTGCATGACCTGGCCCCACAACTGCGGGTCGTTTTCACTGTCTTGGTCAAACAAGGGCCAACGCAAAGCTTGGGGATCAAAAACCTCACGCTCTAAGCTGGGATCCAAACCCTCGGCTAGTTGGTGTAGCCAGCGGGTGTTGTAGGAGTCGCGACGCAAACTGCCACTGATTAAAGCGATGCGCGTCATTGCGGCTCCAATCCTGCCGCCGTGATGGCTGTACGCCATGCGCCAAGTTGTTGAGCGATCAGGCCTTCGAATTGCGTCGGGCTGCTGGCCTGGGACTCAAAGCCTTGGCGTGCAAACTCGGTCTGCAAGGCGGGGTCCGACAAGATACGCTGCAACTCGGTGTACAGCCGATCGCGGATCGGCACCGGCAGGCCCGCTGGCCCGAGTAGGCCGGCCCAGGTGTCCATCGTCAAAGCCTTCATGCCCGACTCCACCATATCGGGCACCAGGGGCAACAAAGCACTGCGATGGTCTTGTAATGCGACTAAAGCTTTGAGTTTGCCCTTTTGCACCCAGGGTAAGGTGTTGGACGGGGTAGCCACCATCAACTCGAAGCGTCCCGCAAGAAAATCATTCATCGCAGGCACTTCCCCTTTATACGAAATATGCGTCAGCTCCAGGTGTTGTGCTTGTGCCCATTCGGTGGTCATGACCAGGGCGCCCGGATTTCCCGTACCGAAATTGAGTTGCCCCGGATGCGTATGGATGTAAGCCTGCAGCTGGGCCAGGTTGCTGGCGGGAACGTCGGGGTGCGCAAATAAAAAATAAGAGAAATGGCCTGCACCGGCAATAGCGGTGAAATCGCGCTGCGGGTCATAAGGCAATGTTTTGTGCAAAGCCGGGGCGGCAGACAAGGCGCCATACGTGGCCATGAACAAGGTGTATCCATCGGGCGCTGCGTTAGCCACGGACTGGGCAGCGGCAATGCCATCAGCGCCAGGCTTGTTTTCAATAATCACCGCCTGCCCAAGTGAACTCGATAGCGGTTTCGCAATCAAACGCGCCACTAGATCCGCAGCTCCACCCGCAGGAAATGGCACCACCAAATGAAGCGCTCTATCGGGATAGGCTGCAAACGCACGACTTGCGCAAAGTAGCGCCAATGAAAACAGTGCGTAGCGGCGCACGATGATAAAAGATGTCATTGAGTTCTCGAACAAGGGTGAGCCCCCAGGGACTAGGATCGCTACACGAATTAGACTGCCGGTATTCCGCCAGCGTCTTTCTAGCCGCAATACCTATGCCATAAATTGTGTTTACTTGGTAAAGATTTGGAGAGCTTGTCTAAGCTCCGTGCTTGCTAATTTAACGTCAAATTAGGTTTCTGGTCTAAATCAGATCAGCTTCTAATCGCACCTTAAAGCAGCTGTGCTGTGGCGCATTTTCATGACGGCTTTAGCTCAGGGTTATGTTGGCGCGGTTGTGCTAGGCCATCCGAATTAGGCTTCACCTAGGCAAGCGTAATCAAAGCAAGTAAGGCGATTAGAACGTAAGCCTCATATTTTCATTTAATGCCCTAGCGTGTTCGATGAAATACGCTTTTCCCAGTTTGGGTGTAAGCTATACCTGTATAGCAAATTACCGGAGACACCATGCTCGCCCTTAGATTACCCGAAGAGATTGAAATCAGACTGGAAAAGCTCGCCAAATCAACAGGGCGAACCAAGAGCTTCTACGCTAGAGAGGCCATCGTTGAGCATTTGGCGGACCTGGAAGACCTGTACCTTGCTGAAAAACGCCTAGCAAAGGTCCGCAATGGCAAGAGCAAGACGTTCAGCCTGACTTTAGTGGAGGCAGAACTTGGCTTGGCAAATTGAATTTGATGAATCTGCCAAAAAAGAACTTGCAAAGTTAGACCGCCAGGTTGCCCGAAAGCTGATTGAATTCCTGAAAGATCGAGTCCTGAGTCGGAAAGATCCTCGTAGCGTCGGCCAAGCGCTAAAAGGTTCGACCCTTGGCGAGTTCTGGAAATACAGAGTCGCCGATTTCAGAATCATCGTAAGCATTCAGGATGAGCGCATGACAGTGCTTGTGTTACGGGTAGGCAATCGTAGTGATATTTACAGATAGGCATATTGCGTTACAAGTGAATCTGTGTATCGGCGCGATCGGCGCGATCGGCGCGATCAGAATTTTGTGCGAATAATCATCATAAATTTGGAGTAAATCATGTTACTTACAGCCGTCCTAACTGCCGACGAAGAAGGCGAATTCATCGCACTGAATCCTGAAACCGGAACGACCACTCAGGGTGAAACGGTTGCGGAAGCGGTACTAAAACTAAAAGAGGCTACGAGTCTTTATTTGGAAGAATTTTCCTAAAAACCCGGCCTGACCCGGGTAACGCAGAAATCCCAATCGCGAAGTGGCACCGCTGCCCTGAAAATCGCCAGCGCCCCCAGTTGTCTTGGACCTAGCCGGGCCAAGCCGAGGCCGTGGCGCATATCCCATGGAACTGGCGTTTTCCCGGTAAACGCCCATGTCGGCAGTAAATAGTTGGGCAGTTCTTAGCATTTAGGTCCAGGGGCAAGTTGCCGGTTGGCCTTTAACCTCCAAGAGCATAAAATCGTCCGAAACAAGGCAAATACGTTGCCTTTTTGACTTCTAAAACGCCAATTTGAAAAAAATCATCATCATCGCAGGACCTAATGGCGCTGGCAAAACCACTTTTGCCCGTGACTTTTTGCCTGCGGAGGCCCAGACAATCCGGTTTATCAATGCCGATCTGATCGCTGCGGGACTGGCACCGTTTAATCCCGAATCCGCTGGACTCAGAGCCGGTCGCTTGATGCTGGAGGAGATAGACGCGTGCGTGGGAGCAGGCAGCAGCTTTGCATTTGAGACCACTCTGTCCGGCCTGTCCTATCTGCGCAAGATCACCATCTGGCAGGGGCTTGGGTACCAGGTCAAACTATGGTTCTTGTCGCTGCCCAACGATGATGTGGCGGTTTCCCGTGTAGCGGTGCGTGTTGCCCAAGGCGGACACAACATTCCTGAGGCCGTGATCCGCAGGCGCTTCAAAGCCGGGCTAACCAATTTCCACGAGCGATACAGCCAAGTGGTCGATTCTTTGGCTTTTTATGACAGCTATGTGCGGCCACCCAAACTTGTAGACTGGAGCGTTAAATGAACCCCAAAGACATCCGTACATCGTCTGACCCTGACCTAGCAGGCTCTTATGCGGCCATGCTGCGCGCTGCGCATTCGGCGGAAGATCTAGCAATCAAAACCAACACCAGCATCATCGTAGGTATGGATGGCAAAGAAGTCCGCCTGACCGCTAAAGACCTGATCAAGCTGCGGGAGCAAGAAAAGACATTCGCGGCTACCTGAGGGGCTGCCTGCACACCAGTAATCCGAGAATTTACTGAAATTACCTTTTGTAGCAGACTGCGTATGACCCAAAGTGAAATCACTCCGGCCTACTTGATTTTTCAATCCGACCCGAGTGAAAATGGGGCAAAAAACCAATTTGTTGCATAATGCAACAAAATTGGGTATTACACGATTTATTACACGGTCTATTTTTACCAATATAAGTCATTGATTTATATAGGTATTTTAAGAACCTAGTTTTCTGTTAATCCGTAGGTCCCTGGTTCGAGCCCAGGTTGAGGAGCCAAAATACCTTCTGGTACAACAACTTAGAGTTGGTTGTTAAAAATTTAAATGCAGAAGGTATCTAACTGCCTCAGTTGATATTTTTTGAATCAACCCC
>CAIYQF010000277.1 GCA_903928325.1 uncultured beta proteobacterium
ACATGGTCAGCACGTTGATGGAAAAACCCAGCGCCAGCAGCGTGGCAAAGGTGCCCAGCAGCGCCACCGGCACCACGATGGTCGGTATCACCGTGTAGCGCCAGTTCTGCAAGAACAGGTACATCACCAAAAACACCAGCGCCACGGCCTCAATCAGCGTCTCGGTGACCTGGCGGATCGAGATGTCCACAAAGCGCGAGCTGTCGTAGGGAATGGTCCAGCCCATGCCCTTGGGGAAAAACTTTTCCAGTTCAATCATGCGCGCACGCACGGCTTTGGCCGTGGCAATGGCGTTGCCCGTGGGCGAGAGCTGGACGCCTATGCCAGTGGACGGCTTGCCGTTCAGGCGGGCCGAGGTGGCGTAGCTTTGGCCGCCCAGCGCAATGCGCGCCACGTCTTTCAGGCGCACGGTCGAGCCGTCGGCATTGGCGCGCAGCACGATCTTGCCAAACTGCTCGGGGCTGCTGAACTGGCCGTTGACGATGACGGTAGCGGCCACGCCCTGGCCTGCGATATTGGGCAGGCTGCCGATCTCTCCGGCCGATACCTGCACGTTTTGCGCCCGGATGGCGTTGTTCACGTCGTTGGCCGACAGGTTGTAGCCTTGCAGCTTGGCCGGGTCTATCCATACGCGCATGGCGCGCTCGGTGCCAAAGAGCTGGGCCTGGCCCACGCCGGGCACGCGCTGCAGCTCGGGCAGCATGTTGCGCGCGGCGTAGTCACCAAGCGCCACCGGGTCCCAGGCCGGGTCGTCGGAGTTAAGGATGGCGAATAACAAAAAGTTGCTGCGCGACTTGTCCACCCGCACGCCCTGTTGCGTCACCGCCTGCGGCAAGCGCGGCGTGGCGCGGCCCAGGCGGTTTTGCACTTCCACCTGCGCCAGGTCGGGGCTGGTGCCGGGCTGAAAACTCAGGGTAATCGTGCCCGAACCGTCGGCTTGCGCGACCGACTCCATGTAAATCAGGCCGGGTGCGCCATTCATTTCGCGCTCGATCACCGCGAGCACCGCGTCTTCCAGCGTCTGCGCCGACGCGCCGGGATAGGCCGCGCTGACCACGATGGAGGGCGGCGCCACCGGCGGGTACTGCGCAATCGGCAACTGGGTAATGGACACCGCGCCCATCACCATGATGAAGAGCGCAATCACCCACGCAAAAATGGGGCGGTCGATAAAAAATTTGGCCATGGCGTGCGCGTCCTATCGGCTGGCAGCCGAGGCAGCCGGGGCAGCAGCGGCGCTGCCTGCGCTTGCAGAACCGGCGGCTGCCGGTGCGCTGGCAGGGGCGGCGAGCTTGCTGCCTGGCGCTACCCACGGAACCGGCTTGACCGGGGCGTCACCGCGCAGCTTTTGAAAACCATCGACCATCACCTGTTCGCCGCTTTGCAGGCCATCCAAAATTACCCACTGGTTGCGCTGCTGGCCACCTACCTTCACCGGCCGTGGTGTGACCTTGCCATCCGCACCCACCACCATCACCGTGTCGCCCTGCGCCGAGCGCGTCACCGCCTGCTGTGGCAGCGCGATGGCATTGCTGGCCTGGGCTTGCTCAATGCGCACCCGCACGTACAGGCCGGGCAAGAGCGTGCCCTCGGGGTTGGGCACCTCGGCGCGCAGGGTGATCTGGCCGGAGGTGGCGTCCACCGTCAGGTCGGAGAACAGCAGGCGACCGGCGCGCGGGTATTCGCTGCCGTCCTCCAACACCAGGCGCACGCTGGCGGCCTGGTTGCCGCTGGCGCGTTTGAGCTTGCCCGCGTCGAGCGCCTGGCGCAGCTTCATCACGTCGCCCGCCGACTGGGTGAAGTTGATGTACATCGGGTGGGTCTGCTGCACCACTGCCAGCGGCGTGGCCTCACCCTGGCCGACCAGAGCGCCTTCGGTCACCAGCGCGCGGCCAATGCTGCCGGCAATCGGCGCCGTCACAGCGGCGTAATTCAGGTTGATGCGGGCGGTTTGTGCGGCGGCTTTGGCCACAGCCACTTCGGCCTCGGCCTGCTTTTGGGCGGCCTGGGCGGCCACCAGTTCTTGCTGGCTCACGGCTTTGGCGGCTGCCAGCGGTTCGTAGCGTTTGGCCAGCGCGCTGGCTTGCATCAGGTTGGCCTCGGCCTTGGCTACGCTGGCCGTGGCGCTGTCTAAGGCCGCTTTGTAGGGCGCGTCGTCAATCTCAAACAACACCTGCCCGGCTTTGACGGTGCTGCCTTCGTCAAACAGGCGATGCAGCAAAATACCCGCCGCGCGCGCCCGCACCTGGGCCACGCGCGAGGCTTCCAGGCGTCCAGGGAGCTCAGTGACCAAGCCCACGTCGCCCGTGCTCGCCGTTACCACGCCCACTTCGGCCGGCGGCGGTGCGCCACCGCCCACACCCGGACCGCCAGCCGGTGGCGCACCGGGTCCGCAAGCGGCCAGCAATGCGGCCAGCGCCAAGGTGTTGAGGGCAAGCAGGGTGCGCGGTGCGCGGCTGCGGTGAAAGGCGGTTCGGAGCAAGGGCATGGTGGAAAGCGTTCAGTAAAAATAAGAATGTGCGCCCGGGCAAGCGCGTGGCTGCGGGCCAGTTTAATCGGCCACGGTGGCGCTCCATCTGTGCAAGCGGACAGCACCCTGCTTTACAAAAGATCCAACACCGCCGCCGCAAAGTCGGTCGGCGCTTCCTGGGGCAGGTTGTGCCCCACCACCGGCAGCACGCGGTGCGCGTAGGGGCCGGTGAACTGGTGTTGGTGGCTGGCTGAACCGCCCAGCGCCATCACGCCGTCACCCGCGCCGTCGATGGCGATGGTGGGCACGCCAATGCGGGGTTGTGCGGCCAACGCGCGCTCCCAGCCATCAAGCGCCGGGTCGCCGGCCACCAGGCCAAAGCGGTGGCGGTAGGAGTGGACCACCACCTCCACAAAGTCAGGGTTGTCAAAGGCGGCAGCACTTTGCGCGTAGGTCGCATCGTCAAACTGCCAGTGGGGCGACCACTGCTGCCACAAGAGTTTGCAAAACGCTTCGCGGTTTTGCGCCAGACCGGCCGCGCCACGTGCGCCGTGTAGGTAGTACTGGTACCACAAGCGCAGCTCGTTCTCGGGCGACTGCGGCTGCTTGGCTGCAGCGATGTTCTGGATGTTGTAGCCGTTGCCCGACACCAGCCCCCGCACGCGCTCGGGGTGCAGCGCCGCCAAAATGCAGGCCGCCCGGCCGCCCCAGTCGTAACCCGCCAGCACGGCGCTGGGAAGCTCCAAGGCGTCCATCAGCGCCAGCAAATCAACGGCCAGCGCCGCCTGTTGGCCTGAGCGCGGGGTGTCGGCGTGCAAAAACCGGGTAGGGCCAAACCCGCGCAAATAGGGTGTAAGTACCCTGCAGCCCGCATGTGTGAGCCGCGGGCTGACGTCGGTGTACGCCTGCACACTGTAGGGGAAGCCATGGAGCAAGACCACCGCGGGGCCCAGGCGCGGGCCCCTGTCGTGGTAAGCCACTTGCAAGAGTCCGGCGTTGATGGTGTGATACATGTTTGGGTTTCTTAGCCATAGGTTGGCAAACCATAACCCACAAGCGCTGGTGCGGGTCGGCGCGAGGCTTTGCGCGCCACGGTAGACAAGGCGGCGCGCGAGGAATATCATTTTGGGTGAGATTCGGGTCGGTGGGTACGTTAACGTAACGTTTTTTTTTCGACGTTATGGGCAGCATAAACATCATCATTGTTGAAGACAACATTGAATTGCGACAAAGTTTGGAAGAATTTCTAAGCTCTGAGGGCATGCTTGTGCGGGGCGTCGAAAGCGGAGAAGAGCTGGACCGGGAAATTATCAAAAGCGCGCCCGACGCACTGGTGATGGACCTGAATTTGCCGGGCGAAGACGGCATTGACATCATCTCCCGCGTCAAAAAGGCCTACCCGAACATTGGCGTTGTCGTATTGACCGCGCGGGTACGGACCATGGACCGCAAAGAGGCCTATGCCGCAGGCGCCGATGTGTTTCTGAGCAAGCCCGCCGGGGCCGACGAACTCAGCAACGTCATTCACAGCCTGGTGCGGCGCGCCCAGAATGCGTCGGGAACAGGTGCCTGGGTATTGGAGCGCTGGGCGCACAAAATCACCCCACCCCATCCCGAACCGATCCCCTTGACGCCCAGTGAATGCCTGCTGTTGCACGCGCTGGCCTTGTCACCCGACTTGCTGCCTTTTCACCGGCTTTTGACCGACTTTGGCGACCCAGCCATGGACGAAAAAACCAACAAAGTCCGTATCGAGCAGTTGGTATACCGGGTGCGACAAAAGCTCAGTGCCTTTGCCAATGGCGCCCCGACCATCAAAGTCATGCGCGGCCAGGGCTACCGGCTTTGCATTCCTATCGTGGTGCGGGACTAGCGCGTTTTTTTTGACTTGGGGCGCTTGGGTGCTATTCTGTGCGCCCCGCGCAAGCACATTCCAAGGAGTCGACCATGAAAACCATTGGGCAATTTTTGGGCGAACACGCGCGCAGCGTATGTTGCGTCGCGCCGACATCCACCGTGCGCGAGGCCCTTGAATTGATGGCCAAGGAAAATATCGGCGCCGTGCTGGTACAGAACGGCCCTGTCTTGGTGGGCATTTTTTCGGAGCGCGACTACGCCCGCAAGGTGGTGCTACACGGCAAAACCAGTGGCGAAGCGCTGGTGCAGGAAATCATGACGGCCAAGGTGATCACGGTGACACCCGAACAACACATCGATGCCTGCATGCAAATCATGACCGAGCACCACATCCGCCACTTGCCCATCATGGGGGCGAACCAGGTGTTGGGGCTGATTTCCATTGGCGACGTGGTGCGCGAAATGATGGCCCAACAAAAGCTCATCATTGACCAGTTGCACAGCTATATATCTGGCTGACATGCACTAACCCTTGTGATGCCCCACACACCTGACCACATTCGTACCGACGACACCCGCATTGGCGCCATTCGGCCCCTGATATGCCCGGCGCTGCTGCAAGAGCAACTGCCGGCCACTGAGGCCGTGCTGGCCACGGTGGAGGGCAGCCGAGCCGCCCTGTGTGCGGTCTTGCACGGGCACGATGACCGCTTGATCGTGGTGGTGGGACCTTGCTCTATCCATGACCACGACCAGGCCATGGCCTACGCGCAGTGGCTCAAGGGCCAGGCAGACGCGCTCGCCGATGATTTGGTCGTGGTGATGCGCACCTATTTCGAGAAGCCGCGCACCACCGTGGGCTGGAAGGGCTATATCAACGATCCGCACCTGGACGGCAGCTTTTCCATTAACGAAGGCTTGGCGCTGGCGCGCAGCTTGTTGCTGGAAATTGTGGCCATGGGTTTGACAGTGGGGACCGAGTTTTTGGACCTGTTAAGCCCCCAGTTCATCAGCGATTTGGTGGGCTGGGGCGCCATAGGCGCCCGCACAACCGAGAGCCAAAGCCACCGGCAATTGGCCAGCGGCCTGAGTTGCCCGGTAGGCTTTAAAAACGGTACCTACGGTGGCGTCAAAGTCGCCAGTGACGCCATCTTGGCAGCCCAATCGCCCCACGCCTTCATGGGCATGACCAAATGGGGGCAGGCGGCGATTTTTGAGACCCTGGGAAACGACAACTGCCACGTGATTTTGCGCGGCGGCAAGCAAACCAACTATGCCCGTGCCGATATCGATGCCGCCTGCGCCTTGCTCAAAGCCTGCGGGCTGCGAGAGCAAGTCATGGTGGATGTGTCACATGCCAATAGCAGCAAGCAGCATCTGCTGCAAGTTGCGGTGGCCGCTGACGTGGCAAGCCAAATCGCCGCTGGAGACCGGCGCATTACGGGGGTGATGATCGAGAGCCATTTGCATGAAGGCCGCCAAGACCTGATGCCCGGCGTGGCGCTGCGCCATGGCGTGTCTGTCACGGACGCTTGTATCAGCATCGCGCAAACCGAGCCGGTTCTGGAAGGTTTGGCGCAGGCGGTGCGTGCGCGGCGCTTACTGGCTAAACACCAGAGCGCGCCAGGTCGTTAATTGGTACGCCGTGGCACCATGGGGCCGCGACCTTCAATGTGGCGGAAGTTAATACGGCCTTTGCTTAGGTCGTAGGGCGAGAGCTCTAGCGAAACGCGGTCGCCCGCAAGGATTCGAATGTGGTTTTTGCGCATCTTACCCGCCGAATAGGCTATCAATTGGTGGCCGTTGTCAAGGGTTACGCGAAAACGGGTGTCGGGCAGCACCTCGTTGACGACGCCCATCATTTCAATCAGTTCTTCTTTTGCCATAGGGTTTCCTTGGTTTCAGGTGTTCGGTATTGCGATTAAGTAGGACCGTGCGGAGCCGTGTCAATGCATTCTCAGCGCGGTGTGGGCCCAGTCAATGCCTTGTGCCAGCGCATATTGTGCCGCTGCGTCCTGGGTAGAAAAGTCGTCAACAAATCGCATGACGCGGTCGGTGCTGGTGCTACCGCTGCCGCTGGCAATGGATACCTGTGCGTGGTAGCGCCCGGTGACCGACGGCGTGTAGCAAGCAGCGATGCGGTATTTTCCGATGATGGTGGGTGTCGCGATGACAGGGTAAAAGGGTCGATTCAAAATATAAAAAGCTGGTTCACCAACCAGGGCAGGGGTGTGGTGACGTTGGAGAAAAAGTCGCAAACGGGTTCCATAAAAGGTGGCGCGTTGAGAGCGACTTGCCGTTTTACGGCTCAATCGGCAGGCCCTCTGCCAGGGCTGCGTGTGTCTTGCGCTTTCGCGTGACGCGTAGTTTTGTGCCAAAACTGCAAGCTCGAATGTAGCACGGTTCCAGACCCGCCTAAGATAGGCGCATGAAACTCGATCGCTTTGACCTCCAAATTTTGGACATCTTGCAGTTCGAAGGCCGTATCAACAACCAAGATTTGGCCGACCGCATTGGGTTGTCGGCTTCGCCTTGCCTGCGCCGGGTGCGCGCGTTGGAAGAGGCTGGCGTGATCGTGGCCTACCGGGCGATGCTCGATGCGCGCAAACTGGGCCTGACTTTGATGGCCCTGATCCATATATCCATGGACAAACACACTCCCGAGCGCTTCGCCAATTTTGAAGCATGCATTGGGGTGCTTCCTGAAGTGCTGGAATGCCTGCTCATTACCGGCCAGGATGCTGATTACCAGCTCAAGGTGGCGGTGCGCGACATGGACCACTACCAATCTCTGTTGCTCAACCAGATCACTCGCATTGAGGGGGTTACGGGCGTGCACTCGAGCTTTGTGCTACGCAAGGTTGTGGACAAAACCGCTTTGTTCGTGCGGTCTCCGTCTCTGCTATAGGCTTTAACGGGCGTCTGGAAGCTCGATCTTTACTTCGAGCACATCCAGGTTGTCCTGGCGCTCCATATTGACCTTGATGTCATTGGGATTGATCTTGATGTACTTGCTGATGACGGCAATGAGATCACGCTGTAGATCGACCAAGTAGTCGGGCTCCGAGGCATTGCGCCCGCTGCGCTCGTGCGCCAGGATGATTTGCAGACGTTCTTTCGCGACACTGGCTGTTTTTTTCTTCTCACCCAACAAAAACGAGAGAAAGGACATGCTGTTATTTCCCACCAAAAATACGCTTGAAAAAACCTTGTTTAGGGGCTTCGGTAAAGCGCATCGGCTTGTCAGCGCCCAAAAACCGATCAATCACGTCTTTGTAGGCCTCGGCAACGTCGCTGCCTTCCATGTGAACGGCAGGTACGCCCTGGTTTGAGGCTTGTAAAACGGATTCACTCTCAGGAATGACGCCAATGAGTTTGATGCGCAATATGTCTTGAATGTCTTCGAGCGACAGCATCTGACCCTGGTCTACGCGCGCTGGGTTGTACCGGGTAATCAGCAAATGCTCTTTGATGGGCTCCAACCCTTCGATTGCACGCTTGGTTTTGCTCGCTAGCATGCCCAAAATACGGTCCGAATCCCGTACCGAAGAGACTTCTGGATTGGTCACCACCAAAGCTTCGTCGGCAAAGTGCATGGCCATTAAGGCTCCGGTCTCAATACCCGCAGGGGAGTCACAGACGATGTACTCAAAGTCCATGGCGGCCAGATCGTGCAATACCTTTTCAACACCTTCTTGGGTAAGGGCGTCTTTGTCACGCGTTTGTGAGGCGGCCAGGACATAAAGGTTTTCACACTGCTTATCCTTGATGAGGGCTTGGTGCAAATTGGCCTCACGCTGAATCACATTGATAAGGTCATACACCACACGGCGTTCACAACCCATAATCAAGTCAAGGTTACGCAGGCCCACATCAAAGTCGATAACAGCCGTTTTATGACCGCGCAAGGCCAGACCCGAGGCAAAGCTGGCGCTGGTGGTAGTTTTTCCTACGCCACCCTTGCCCGAGGTGACCACAATGATTTTTGCCATGGATAAAGTTTCTTTCCGAATGTAAGGTCAGGTTGCCAAATTTTACGATTGCAACGCTTCGATAATGATTTTCTCTTTTCCGTCGTCGCTGAGCCGAACTTGCGCCGGTTTTCCCAAAACATCGCCGGCCAACTCTTTCTCTGTGGTGCGGTACACGCCGGCAATGGACACGAGCTCGGGTTCGAGGCAAAGTGAAAAAATGCGCGCACTGGCGTTGCCGCGCGCCCCGGCCATGGCCTTGCCTCGCAAGGGGGCGTACACATGAATATTGCCGTCGGCAATCACTTCCGCACCCCGGTTGACCATGGCCAGTACCACCAGGTCACCGCCGCGGGCATAGACTTTTTGGCCGGAGCGCAAGGGTTTGTTCACCACCATCGTGGGAACTGATGCATCCCTTGGCGCTGGCGCATGGGGTTTTACTTGCGTAACCGGCGCAGTAGCAGACGCGCTGGGCATAAACGCAGTAGTTTGGGCTGCTTTGGCATTGGATGCTAGGTTGCGGCGAATCTCAGCAGCAGCCTCTAGCAAACCCAATTGCTTTGCCAGAAGCATGCCAGACGCATCGAGTCCGCGCACAGCGATAGGAACCAAGCGACAACGCTTAAAAGCCGCACACAAGCGATCCCAATTGGCGTCGGGAAATACCAGTTGAACCGGTGCAAAATCGATCACCAAACCGTCGGTATCAAAAAAATCGGGGCTTTCGCCTTGTGGACCGAAACGCGCTTCCAAGTCAACCGCCAGTTGATCGAGGTGCTTTGTCTTGACCACCAGTGTCACCAGGGTCAGTTGGGCACTCTTGAGTTCAAAAGTGGCCGGCGCGGTGCCAGAGCTTGCATCAGCTGATTGAACCGTCATGGGGCATGGTCACCTAATTTACAGAAACCAAATTTTACTTGATGGAATTTTGGTGGCGCGCTTGCCCGTGTCTGACCGGTGTAAACGTCGTTGCGTTTTAGAGCCTCAAAGCCTAAGGTTTTACAAAAACTTGTTTTCTATCTTCATTCTTTAAGACATAGATAAAAATAGTAGTAGTAGATAGGTACAGGTCTATCAGACTAACAACTGTATTTTCTTTATATTTATCAATGGGTTATGGTGTTTTTTTGCTTGTGGATATCGCTGAATTTTCTGTATCGGTGGAATGAATAAGTATTGGTTGCTTGCTTGGTCTGTGGATAAGGACAGAGTTGTCCCAGCGTTGTCCACACGCTTTTAAAACCTGTTGGAACGCTGGGTGTGTTAACTTGGGATTTTATTCAAGGGGGCGCATCCATGCTGCTTATGGTGCTGGGCTTGGTGGTTTTTTTAGGAACCCATTCGCTGCGTTTGCGGGGCAATGCTTTGCGAAATGGCCTGATTACGCGGTTTGGCAAAAAAGGATTTAAGGGGCTGTACGCAGTTCTTTCGCTGGCTGGGTTTGCAGCGGTGGTTGTAGGTTTTGGCTTGGCGCGGGACACGCCGGTACTGTTGTGGATGCCTCCGGCTGGGTTACGCCACTTGGCGTTTTTGCTGATGGCCCTGGCTTTGGTTTTATTGGCAGCAGCCTACGTGCCCAACAATGGCATTCGGGCGAGGCTGCACCACCCCATGGTTTTGTCAGTCAAGGTGTGGGCGTTGGCCCATCTTTTGGTAAACGGAACCTTGGCGCACGTGGTGCTTTTCGGTTCTTTTTTGATCTGGAGTGTGTTGCTTTTTAGTGCCTCACGCCGACATGACCGGCAGCAGGAAGTGGTTTACCCGCCAGGAACCCGCAAGGCCACTGCCCTGACCGTTGTGCTGGGTGTGTTGGTCTGCGTGGTTTTTATCGCTTGGTTGCACGGGCTTTTGATAGGTATTCGCTTGGTAGCGTAAGCGCAGCCAGCGCCATTTACAGGTGTAAAAACCATTGGATGGCCATTTTTGCCACAAAACCTACCATTCCGAACGACAGCCCCAGAAAAAGTACAAAGGTGCCGAACTTTCCCGCCTTGGATTCCCAGGCTAATTGTCCAATGATGAACAGCATGTACAGCATGAATGCGCCGACGCCAAAGGTCAAGCCAAAGCTGGCTATTTGTTCTTCGGTATAGCCCCACATTAGCGTAGCGCCGGGATGTCAACGACGTAGGCATCCATTTGGCGGGGCGGCAGGTGGTTTGTATCAATCAAATCACGGTAAGCGTGCCAGCTTGCATGGCCTAAGAGTGGAACGACAAAAATCAACCCCAGGAGCAGCGAGCACAAGCCCAACAAGGTCATAACCAAAAGTACAGCGGCCCATGCAGCCATCGGCAGCGGGTTTTTTAACACCACGCCCCAACTCAAAAGTACAGCCTGCAAAAGTGAAATGCGCCGGTCCACCAAGAGCGGCATGGTCACTACGCTTGAGGCAAAAATCGGTGCTGCCATAACGCCACCAAGCGCCAGCCACATCTCAAACAACCAACCTTCTTTTGCATCGACAACAAAACGCAAAAAATCAACCGGACTGTGGATGGGTACCGGCGATAGCAAGGTAATCAGTGCCGCCGAAGTCAGCACCCAACCGGTTGCAGCAATCGCCAACAGCAGCCCAAACTGAACCATGCACCAGTAATCGTTGCTGCGCTTGTCGTGGTGGCTGTTTTGCCAGCGGGACCAGGTGCGCCAAATGGTTTTCCAAGCGATGGGCTCCTTGTTTTCTAAATCCCGGCTCAAGGCGTACAGACTGGCTGCCATAACAGGAGCCATAAATAAAAAACCTGACAACGCACCGGCCAGCAGCCAAAACCGATCGTGCGCAATACACGTGATTACGGCTCCAAAAAGGGTCAACACCAGACCATGTGCCAAACTCACCCACCGCAGCTCGGTGAGGTCGCGCATTCCCAACACCAGCCACTGAAAAGCCTGCAATACGCCCACCTGGCGTATCACCGTTTGCTGGGTTGGGGTGTGGTCCATGGAGCAAGTGTAAGGACTAAAACCGCGCCACTCACATTGCTGAACTCAGGGCCCGATCCATAATCGCGGTTTGAAGGGAAATATCTATGCCAAGAGCTATATTGAGCGAGTCAGACATTCATCCTGCGGTACGCGCCAGCGTGGCGTTACACCACCACGAGATCGTTGAAGAAGTAAAAGCGGCCATTGCGACCCACACCGTGGTGGTGGTGGGAATGGCTTTGAACCCCATGCCAAAAAAGGCACGTGCAGCGCTGACGCAAGCGGCCGTCGCGCACGAATACCTGGAGTTTGGAAGCTATTTCAACCAGTGGCGTAAGCGCAACGCCTTGAAAATGTGGACCGGCTGGCCCACATTTCCAATGGTCTTTGTCAAAGGCAGCTTGGTCGGCGGCGCGACCGATGTGCAAGCCTTGATTGACAGCGGCGAACTCAAAAAAATGCTGGCTTAGTGCGCGCTGTGGCGCTCCATGCGGGCGTGCTCTGCGTCAAAGGTTTTCCTTTGCTCCGGGCTTAGCGCCGCGTAAAACGTTTTCACGGCCTCTTCACGGGCGTTTATTTCGGCCAGCATGGCTTCATGGTGCTGGGCGCGAAAAGCCCGCATTTTGTCGATACGCTCGGGAGTGCTGAGTTTTTCCATCTCGGCGCTCTCAGGGTGGGGCATGCCCATGGTGGCCGGTGGCTTCATCGCCGTGGCAAAGGTGGTCCAGGCGCTCTCTTGGACGGCGGTAATGTGGAGTTTGGCTTTGAGATGGCTCAGGTGGCGCTCTACCATGGACGCAATTTTTTCTGGGTTCATGTGGTGCATCGGACGTATTTCCATCATTCCAAAGGGCTCTTCTTTGGGGCCGTTTTGTGCCATAGCGGCCAGACCAAGGGTGGCAAGAGCAGCGGTGACGATCAGGGATTTAAGCGCTAATTTCATGGAAGGCGTCCTTCAAGGGTTGTGTGGAATATGGAAATCACATCCCGCTGCCGTGCAGTGTGCTCGGCAACTGTGTACGCCCCATTGCGTCAAGGCAAGCGCTTGTAAAGTTGCATGAAAATGGTCGCTGGCAAAGTGGCAATTCAAGAAAGTTCAATGTGTTCAAGAATATGATGGTGTATCGGCTCGCGTCACCCTGGTCGGCAACGCCGGCCCAGTTGGAGGCGGCATTGGAGGCGGCGCAGTTTGTTGCGTGCGGCGCCTCTGAGGAAAAATCGGTCGGTTGGACCGAACCAAGGGGCCATGCGCACGGCGCGCTGCTAGAGGTCGTGGCCGGGCAATGGATCGCCAAATTTGCCATGGAGTTCAAGTCCGTTCCCGGTTCGGTGATCAAGCGCAAGGTGCAGGAGCAAGTGGCCCAGATAGAGGCCTCAACCGGACGCAAACCCGGCAAAAAGGAAATACGCACGCTCAGCGACGACGCGCGTTTGGCCTTGCTTCCTATGGCGTTTACCAAACAGTCGTCGGTCTTGGTGTGGGTGGATACTTTGACAGGGCTTTTGGTCTTGGACGCCACAAGCCCATCCAAGGCGGACGAAGTGCTGACTTATTTGACCAATGCGGTAGAAGGTTTGGCGCTTACCTTGTTAAACACCCAGATCGCACCGGCGACCGCCATGGCGCATTGGCTTTCTACCAGAAAGGCCCCGCCAGGCTTTAGCGTGGACCGGGAATGCGAGCTCAAAGCCACTGACGAATCCAAGGCCGTGGTGCGCTACACCCGCCATGCGCTGGACACCGACGAAGTGGTCCACCACATTGCCACCGGCAAAGTGCCCACCCGCTTGGCTTTGACTTGGGGCGACAGCGTGTCCTTCGTGCTGACCGAGGCCTTGCAGCTGAAGAAAATCACTTTTTTGCATGTCGTGGCCGACGAGGCGCCTGCAGTAGCCAGCGACCGATCGGACGAGCACTTTGACGCCGATGTGGCGATAGCCGCGGGCGAGCTTGCGCGCTTGCTACCTGATTTGCTCGAGGCTTTGGGAGGCGAGGTGGGTGCTATTTAGCCCGTCACCGCGTAACCTTCCTCGACAATCGCGTGAGCCAGGGCCTCGTGACTTTGCTCTGACTGCACCTGCACCTTGTTGGCTGCACGCTCTATAAGCACCGCAGCGTGTGGGTCTAGTCGCACAATGGCGGCGGTGACGGCTTTTTCGCAGTGGCCGCAGGTCATTCCCGTGACCGTAAAAACGTGGTTCATGGCGAGCTTTCAAAATAGGTGGTGGTTCAGGGTGTTGGAAACGGCGCCCGTAAGCTTAACCTTGCAACTCCATTGCCGTTTTTCAACCCCTTTTTTCGTTTTCCCTGAAAGGTAGTCTCCTATGACCGAGTCCGAGTCCAATGAAGTGTGTTCTTTGGACATTGGCATTGGCGGCATGACCTGCGCCTCGTGCGTGGGGCGGGTGGAGAAAGCGCTCAAGCGCGTGTCTGGCGTGCAAAACGCCAACGTGAATCTGGCCACTGAGTCGGCGCGCATCGCCTTTTCGGCGGACTTAGCGCAAACCGCGCACATGGAAGCTTTGTTGCGCCGCGCAGTGCGAGACGCCGGTTACGAGCCCAAGGCCGCCGATGCGGCCATTGACAGTCCAGACGCGGGCGCCTGGGACGGCTTTGCGCCGGTAGCCTGGGGCTTGGCTTTGTCTTTGCCGCTGGTCTTGCCTATGCTGGGCGATTTGCTGGGCCAGCATTGGATGCTGGCGCCCATCTGGCAGTTCGCCTTGGCTACGCCGGTGCAGTTTGTGCTGGGCGCTCGCTTTTACATTGCGGCTTGGCATGCGGTCAAAAACGGCAGCGGCAATATGGACCTGCTGGTGGCGCTGGGCACCACGGCGGGCTGGGCCTTGTCGGTGTGGTTGTGGCTCAGCGCTCCGGCCGGGGCCATGGTGCATTTGTACTTTGAAGGCTCGGCGCTGGTGATCAGCCTGGTGCTGCTGGGCAAGTGGCTGGAAGTGCGGGCCAAGCGGCAAACGACGTCGGCCATTCGCGCCCTGCACGCGCTGCGCCCTGAGCGAGCCCATTTGTTGCGCCCCGAGGGCGAGGTGGACGTGCCGGTGGCCGAGGTGCTGGTGGGCGACACCTTGGTGGTCAAGCCCGGCGAGCGCTTTGCGGTGGACGGGCTGGTGCACGAGGGCGCCACCCAGGTCGACGAGTCCATGCTGACCGGCGAATCGCTGCCCGTGGCCAAAGAGGCTGGTGCGCGGGTGACCGGTGGTTCCATCAACGGCGAAGGCCGGGTGCTGGTGCGCGTGACGGCGGTGGGCGCGCAAACCATGCTGTCGAACATCATCCGTCTGGTAGAAGACGCGCAGGCCGCCAAGGCGCCTATCCAGCGCCTGGTGGACCAGGTCAGTGCCGTGTTTGTACCGGTGGTCTTGCTGCTGGCGGTGGCGACACTTTTGGCGTGGTGGCTCACGGGCCACAGTTTTGAACTGGCGCTGATACGCGCCGTGGCGGTGCTGGTGATTGCTTGCCCCTGCGCGCTGGGCCTGGCCACTCCGGTGGCCATCATGGCGGGGACCGGGGTGGCAGCGAAGTACGGCATTTTGATCAAGGACGCGCAGGCGCTGGAATTGGCGCATAGGGTGAGCGTGGTGGCTTTGGACAAAACCGGCACACTGACGGTGGGCCACCCGCAGCTCAAATCCCTGCTGGCGATCGATGCGATGGTTGTGTCTGCACCGCCAAGCAGCGGCACGGCTATGGATCCGGAATGGCTGCAGATTTGCGCCAGCTTGCAAAGCGGCAGCGAGCACCCTTTGGCCCACGCCGTGGTGGAGCGCGCTGCAGCGCTGGGATTGGCGCTGTTGCCCGTGGCGGCGGTGCGCTCGGTGTCCGGGCGCGGCACCGAAGGCCAAGTGGACCAGCAGACCTACTCCTTGGGCAGTCTGCGCTGGATGCAAGAGTTGGGTGCCCAGGCTGATGCGCAAACGGTGATGGGCCAAACCTTTGCTGCCCAAGCGAGTGCCTTGGAGGCCGAGGGCGCCAGCGTTTCCGCGCTGGCGCAGCAAGTGGACGGCGCGTGGCAGCTGCGCGCCTTGCTGGCCTTTGCGGATGAGCCCAAGCCCGGCGCCAAAGAGGCGATTGCCCAATTGCGTGCCCTTGGTATTCGCACGGTGATGGTGTCCGGCGACAACTGGGGCGCCGCGCGCGCCATGGCGCGCCGCCTGGGACTGGACTCCAGCCCCGGCAGTGCGGAGGTACTTGCCGAAGTGCTGCCGGGCGACAAGGCGGCCAAGATCACGGCGCTCAAGGGCGACGCGCATGAGCGCTTTGTGGTCGCCATGGTGGGCGACGGTGTGAACGACGCCCCAGCGTTGGCGGCGGCCGATGTGGGCATGGCCATGGCCAATAGCGGCGGGGGCGGCACCGACGTGGCCATGCACGCCGCCGGCATTACCCTGATGCGCGGCGAGCCGCGCTTGGTGGCTGCCGCCCTGGATATTTCCCGGCGCACCGTGTCCAAGATCCGGCAAAACCTGTTTTGGGCTTTTTTCTACAACGCCGCAGGCATTCCGCTCGCAGCCTTGGGCTACCTGAACCCGGTGCTGGCGGGCGCTGCCATGGCGCTGAGTTCGGTCAGCGTCATGGCCAACGCCTTGCTGCTCAAGCGCTGGAAGGGGCCTTGATCGGCCCGTTTACTCCGGTGGTTCAGTCGCCCAGCGCCGGGTAGTCGGTGTAGCCCTGGGCGCCGCCGCCGTAAAAGGTGCTGCGGTCCGCTGGGTTGAGTGGCGCGCCTTCACGCAGGCGGCGGGTCAGGTCGGGGTTGGAGATAAAGGGCTTGCCAAAAGCCACCAGGTCGGCGCCGCTGGCCAGGGCCTGGTTCGCCAAGGGCAAGTCATAGGCGTTGTTGACCATCCAGGCGGCGCGGCCACCGGCGCTGCGGTAGCTCTGGCGCAGGGCGGCGTAGTCAAACGGTGTTTCGCCTTGCTGGTAGTCGCGTTCGGCGCCGGTGGAGCCTTCAATCACGTGCACATAGGCCAAGCCCAGCGGCGCGAGTTGCTGCACCACGTAGTCAAACAGGTGTTGTGGATGCGGGTCAGCGGCGTCGTTCGCCGGGGTGACCGGTGACAGGCGCAGCGCCACATGGGCGCCACCGATCTCGGCGCATACCGCCTGCATTACTTCCACCAACAGGCGGGCGCGGTTCTCGATGCTGCCGCCATAGGCGTCTGTGCGGTGGTTGGAGCCACTGCGCAAGAACTGGTCGAGCAAATAGCCGTTGGCGGCGTGCACTTCCACCCCGTCAAAACCGGCGGCCATGGCGTTGCGTGCGGCGTGCCGGTAGTCGGCCACGATACCGGGCAGCTCGTCCAAGCGCAGTGCGCGCGGCTCGGAGGTGGCTACGAAACGCGGCACGCCGTCGGTGATCAGCACGGTTTTGGTTTTGGCGGTCATGGCCGAAGGCGCGACTGGCGCCTGGCCGTCGGGCTGCAAATCGACGTGAGAGACGCGCCCCACGTGCCAGAGCTGCATGAATATCTTGCCCCCTGCCGCGTGTACGGACGCGGTGACTGGCTTCCAGGCCTGCACCTGGGCGTCGCTCCAGATGCCGGGCACGTCGGAATAGCCCTGGCCCTGGTGGCTGATGGCGGTGGCCTCGGTGATGATCAGTCCGGCGCCATTGTGTGGGTGAGCGCGCTGGGTGTAGTAGGTGACCATGGCGGCGGTGGCCAGGGCGCCGGGGGCGCGGTTGCGGGTGAGCGGCGCCATGACGGCGCGGTTGGCCAGCGTGATGGGGCCAAGGGCCAGGGGGTCGAACAAAGTGGTCATAGGGGCTTTCAGAAAATCGGGCTTGCAGGTGTGCGAAATGCAGTGTCGTTTGCGCAGCAGGCATGCGCGGTGGGCCAGCGCACAATCGCGGATTGTTTGTCTGCTTGGAGCGTTTGTGTCCTCACCGCTGCGTCCACTATTTTGGCTTGCTTTGGCCCTGTCGGTGGGTGCGGCTGTCTCCTTGGGTGTGACGCGCTTTGCCTATGGTTTGCTGCTGCCGGGCATGCGCACTGATCTGGGCTGGAGCTACACCTTGGCCGGCGCCATGAACACGGCTAACGCCGTGGGATATTTGCTCGGCGCGCTGGCCATGCCGGGGCTGATGCGCCGGGTGTCACCCACGGTTTTGCTGTGGACGGGCTCGCTCTTGGCGGCTCTTTTCATGGGCTTGTGCGGCTTTTTTACCGATGCTTCGGTCTTGCTGGTGCAGCGCCTGCTGGCCGGGTTGGCCAGCGCGCTGGTGTTTGTGGCAGGGGGCTTGCTGGCCGCGCGCTTGGGCAGTCGCGCACCTGCGCAGGCTGGTTTGTTGCTGGGCGTGTACTACGGCGGCACCGGGCTGGGGATTACGCTCTCGGCGCTCTTAGTGCCCTGGGTGCTGGATGCCTTTGCGGACCAGGCGCACAACTGGCGCTTTGCCTGGTGGGCGCTGGCGCTGCTGTGTTTTGCCGCCACCGCCTTGCTGCGTTGGCCCGCGCGGGTGATGGCGCAGTGGGAGCAGATGCCCGCAGCCGCTGCGGCGACGGATGCTGGCGCCCCAAGAGTGTTTGGCTGGCGCGTGTTTGGTTTTGCGCTGGCAGGCTATGGCATGTTTGGCGTGGGCTACATCGGCTACATGACATTTGCTGTGGCGCTCTTGCGTGCGCAAGGCGCAAGCGCCCAGGCGGTGACGGTGTTTTATGGCCTGCTGGGGTTGGCGGTGGTGGCTTCGTCGCGCATTTGGGCCGACTTGCTTAACCGCCACCAGGGCGGCGGCGCGATGGCGCGGCTCAATGCGCTGCTGGGGCTGGCGGTGTTGCTGCCTGCGGTGACCCAGAGTTTTGCGGTGGTGGTGGCCTCAGGGCTGCTGTTTGGCGGTGTGTTTTTGTCGATCGTGGCGTCGAGCACGGCACTGGTGCGCCACAACCTGCCGCCTAGCACCTGGGCCACAGGCATCAGCGCTTTCACTATCGTGTTTGCCGCCGGGCAAATTGTGGGCCCCACGCTGGTGGGTTGGATTGCTGACGGTGCTGGCGGCTTAGAGCGCGGCTTGCTGGTGTCGGCGCTGGCCTTGTGGCTGGGCGCGGCGCTGGCTTGGCGGCAGCGGCCGCTGGTGCGCCGTTAAGCGCCGCTGCGGATCATCTCAGCGGCTTTTTCCGCAATCATGATGGTGGGCGCCGTGGTGTTGCCGCCGGTGAGCGTGGGCATGATGGACGCGTCCACCACGCGCAGGCCCTGCACGCCGTGCACCCGCAGCTGCGCGTCTACGACTGCCATCGGGTCGCTGTGCGGGCCCATTTTGCAGGTGCCGCAGGGGTGGTATTCGGTGTCGGAGTGGTCGCGCAAAAAGGCTTCGATTTGCTTGGGGTTGTTGCGCTCCACCGGGTAAAGCATCTCGCCCCGGTAGGCGTCAAAAGGACGGGCCTGCAAAATGTCCATGCCGATTTGCGTCCCCTTGACCAGGGTGGCCATGTCGTCGGGGTGCGTGAAAAAGCCCACGTCGATCAGCGGCGCGTCGGTGGACTTTGGGCTTTGCAGGCTGACGCTGCCACGGCTCTTGGGGCGGCACAGGGTCACGTGCAGGGTGTAGCCGTGGCCGAGATGGGTATTGCGGTTGTGGTCGTCAATGATGCCGGTGCACAGGGCGAGCTGGATGTCGGGCTTGTCGGCGCCGGGGTCGGTTTTCAAAAAGCCTTGCGACTCGGCCACGTTGGACGTAACCCAGCCGGTACGCTTGTTGCGCCATTGGAAAATCGCTTTGACTACGTCTACCAGGCCGCGCAGTGAAATGCCCATCGCCGCCTCGGTGCGCGCCGTGCGCTGGATGAGCACCGTGGTCACGTGGTCTTGCAGGTTTTGCCCCACGCCGGGCAGCGTGTGCACCGTGGCAATGCCATGGGCCTGCAGCTGCGACTGCGGCCCGATTCCAGAGAGCATCAGCAACTGCGGGGAACCAAAGGCCCCGGCGCTCAAAATTACCTCGCGCGTGGCGGTCGCCTGCAGGGTCTGGCCGTTGTGCAGGTATTGCACGCCGGTGGCGCGTTTGCCTTCCATCAGCACGCGCTCGGTGTGGGCCTGGGTGATCACGGTCAGGTTGCTGCGGCCCATGTTGGGCGTAATAAAGGCCTTGGCCGCGCTGCAGCGCTCACCATTGGCTTGCATGGCCTGGGTAGGGCCGCAGCCGAGTTGCTGTTCGCCGTTGTAGTCGGGCGTGCGGGGCAGGCCGGTTTGCTCGCAGGCCTGGAAAAACACCTCGTTCAGGGGGCTCGGGCTGCGCAGGTAGCTCACCTGCAGCGGGCCATCGGCGCCGCGGTAGGCGGTGGCGCCATAGCAGTGGTTGTGTTCAGAGCGCTTGAACAGGGGCAGCACTTCGTCAAAGCTCCAGCCGGGGTTGCCCAGGCTGGCCCAGTGGTCGTAGTCGGCGCGGTGGCCGCGGGTGTAAACCATGGCGTTGATCGAGGTGCTGCCGCCCATCACCTTGCCGCGTGGCTGGTAGCCGCGCCGCCCGTTAAAGCCGGGCTGGGGCACCGTCTCGTAGCTCCAGTTGTGAATTTTGAGAGGCGCGCTGACCGCAAAGCCCATGGGCGCGTGGATCAGCACCGAGTTGTCGGGGCCGCCGGCCTCTAGCAGGCAGACGCGCACGCCCGGGTCTTCGCTCAGGCGGCTGGCCACCACGCAGCCGGCGCCGCCGCCGCCCACCACAATGTAGTCAAAGGTTTGGGCAGCTGGTGTGGTGCTGGTGTTCATGGTGTCGCCTTTACTTGGTCAGAAACTGGAGGTATTTGCTGGCAAATGTGGTGTACGGTGGCCAAAGAAACTTAACGGCGCTAAATCGCGCCTGGTAGAACACCGGCCGCATTTTGGAGAAGGTGACAAAGCCTTCGTAGCCGTGGTAGTGGCCCATGCCGCTGTCGCCCACGCCGCCAAAGGGCAGGTCGTGCTGGGCCACATGGAACAAGCCGTCGTTGACGCTCACGCCGCCCGACATCACGCGGTCGATCAGCATTTGCACTTGCGAGCCATCGTGGCTGAAGGGGTACATCGCCAGCGGACGCGGGCGCTGGTTGATGGCGTGCACCACGTCTTCGAGCGCAGTGTAGGCCAGCAGCGGCAAGATGGGGCCAAAGATCTCGCGCTGCAGCAAGGCGCAGTTGGCTGGCGCGTTGAGCACCAGGTGCGGCGCAATCTTGCGCGTGGCCGCGTCCCAGCGTTTGCCCGGAATCAGAGGCACCAGCGTGGCGCCGCCTTGTTCGGCCTCGTCCATTGCGCGTAGCAGGCGTTCAAAAGCGCGCTGGTCGATGATGGAGGTGAGGTCGGGCGAGTCCAGTTCGGGGTAGCGCTGGCCGACGATGGCCTTGGCTTCGCTGACAAAGGCGTCGATCTTGCCGGTTGGTACATATGCGTAGTCGATGGTGGTGCAGATTTGCCCGGCGTTGAGGCATTTCACGTACATCAGGCGCTCAACTGCGCTGCGCAGCGGAAAGTCGTCACAGACGATGGCCGGTGACTTGCCACCGAGCTCCAGCGTGACTGGGCACAGGTTTTGGGCGGCTGCGGCCATAACCGCGCGCCCGGTTTGGCCCGAGCCGGTGAACAACAGGTGGTCAAACTTGAGCTGCGAAAACTCCACGCCCACGCCGCCGGTTTCGTCAAAAAACGCCAGTTTGTCGGCTGCAAAGTAGGCCGGCATGGTTTGAATCAGGTACTGCGCCAGGTGGCGCGAGTTCTCGCTCATCTTGACCATGGCCCGGTTGCCTGCCGCAAAGGTGTAAATTAGGCCGGTAAACGCCAGGTTGATGGGAAAGTTCCAGGGCACGATGGCGCCCACCACGCCCAGAGGCTGCGGGATGACGCGGTTTTTGGCGCCAAAGAAGTTCATCAGATCGACATGGCGGCGCTGCGGTCTCATCCACGATTTCAGGTGCTTGAGCACATGGTCCACGCCGTCGATGACGGTAAAGATCTCAGTAAACAGGGTTTCATGGCTGGAGCGGTGGCCGTAGTCGGCGCTCACCGCCGCAACCAGCGCATCGCGGTGTTCGCGCACATAGGCTTGCAGGCGGCGCAGGTCGTCACGACGTTGCGCCAGGCTCGGGATGGGGTGCGCCAGGTAGGCGGCGCGCTGCCAGGCCAGGGTGTCGTGCAGCGCCAGGCGGGTGGCTTCGAGGGGTGAACCCAGGGGCAGATCAAGAGCGGACATAGAGGCCTTTCTAAGAGGCTGAACCGCGACAGCGGGTCAGCGCAGGCAAAGCATACACCTGTGTATGGCAGGTCTTGGGCCTAATCCCGGTAGTCGCTGTCCATGCGGTCGAGCTTGCGCAACATCGCCGGCCAGGCAAAAGCACCGCCCAGGCCGTCGGTCTGCGCGCGCATGGCCTGGCCCACGCCGTCGATGATGCGCGGGTCCACCTGCGTGAGCGCGCCCCCGGCCTGCGCGGCGATCTGGATCTGGCAGGTGGACTCGAAGTTGTACATCAGCAAAAACGCCTCGGCAATGCTGCTGCCCACCACCAGCAGGCCGTGGTTGCGCAGCATCAGGTGCTTGGCGGCGCCCAGATCGGCTTGCAGGCGCGGTTTCTCGTCGTCGCGCAGGGCCACGCCCTCATACGTGTGGTAGCCCAAAGAGGCCAGCACAAAGGTCGATTGCTGGCTAATGGGCAGCACGCCGCAGGCCTGGGCGCTAACGGCCACGCCCGCGCGGGTGTGGGTGTGCAAGACGCAGGCGGCGTCCTCACGCACCGCGTGCACCGCGCTGTGGATGACAAAACCCGCCGGGTTGACCGGATGCTCGGACGTGCTGAGCTTGTTGCCCGCCTGGTCGATCTTGATCAGGCTGCTGGCGGTGATTTCTTCAAACAAGAGGCCGTAGGGGTTGATCAAAAACTGGTGCTCAGGGCCAGGGATGCGCGCGCTGATGTGGGTAAAGATCAAATCGCTCCAGCCATAAGCCGCCACCAGGCGGTAACAAGCCGCCAGGTCAACGCGCAACTGCCATTCTTCGGGGCTGACCTGGTCTTTGAGGGATGGGCTGGACATGCGCGGACTCCACGTGAAACAGTAAACGACCACTCTACCCCAGCAGCGGTGTGAAGGCACTTAGGGGAAAGACTAGGGAATGTCTCGCGGGTGTCTCGGGCGGCGTTGTGGGTGCGCTTTGGGTAGGCGCCGGTAAAATCGCCCTCCTCCCCGTTTTGATTGCCCGCCATGCTTTATCCCCAACAGTTTGACGTTATCGTCGTCGGCGGCGGCCACGCCGGGTGCGAGGCTGCGCTGGCCGCCGCGCGCATGGGTTGCACAACCCTGCTGCTGACGCACAACATCGAAACCCTGGGGCAGATGAGCTGCAATCCGTCGATTGGAGGCATTGGCAAGGGCCATCTGGTCAAAGAGGTGGACGCCCTGGGCGGCGCCATGGCGCTGGCCACTGATGAGAGCGGCGTGCAGTTCCGCATCCTCAACTCCAGCAAAGGCCCGGCGGTGCGCGCCACGCGCGCCCAGGCGGACCGCATTCTGTACAAAGCGGCCATCCGCCGCATGCTGGAAAACCAGCCGAACCTGTCGCTGTTCCAGCAGGCGGTGGACGACTTGCTGGTGGAGGGCGACCGGGTGGTCGGCGCGGTGACGCAAATCGGTATTAGCTTTCGCGCCAAGACGGTGGTGCTGACGGCGGGCACTTTTTTGGACGGCAAGATTCATGTGGGCATGAACCACTACGCCGCAGGGCGCGCCGGTGACCCACCCGCGCTGCGCCTGAGCGCGCGCCTCAAAGAGTTGAAGTTGGCGCAAGGCCGCCTGAAAACCGGCACGCCACCGCGCATTGACGGGCGCAGTATTGACTTCAGCAAATGCCAAGAGCAACCCGGCGACGGCATGCCCGGCGGCATGGGCGCGGCCATGCCGGTGTTCAGCTTCATGGGGCGCGTGGAGCAGCACCCGCAGCAAATGCCCTGCTGGATCACCCACACCAACGCGCGCACCCACGAGATCATCCGCAGCGGCTTCGACCGCAGCCCGATGTTCACCGGCGTGATCGAAGGCGTCGGCCCGCGCTATTGCCCCAGCATCGAGGACAAGGTCAGCCGCTTTGCCGACAAAGAGTCGCACCAGATTTTCCTTGAGCCAGAAGGACTTAACGACAGCACCATCTATCCCAATGGCATTTCCACCTCCCTGCCCCAGGACGTTCAGCTGGCGCTGCTGGCCACCATTCCGGGGCTGGAGAAGGCCGCGGTTCTGCGGCCGGGCTATGCCATCGAATATGACTATGTCGATCCGCGCGAGCTTTCGCCGGCGCTGGAGGTCAAGGCCGTGCCCGGCCTCTACCTCGCCGGTCAGATCAACGGCACCACAGGTTATGAGGAAGCCGCCGCCCAGGGGCTTATGGCCGGCTGGAATGCCGCCCGCGCCGCATCAGGCACGGCGCCGGTCATCCTGGACCGGGCCCAGGCCTATATCGGGGTCCTGATCGACGACCTGGTGACCAAGG
>CAIYQF010000278.1 GCA_903928325.1 uncultured beta proteobacterium
CCCCGAGCGTGGTGCGGGTGTGGCGGCCGAGCTGAACCGCTATTTGGGTGATCGGGTGCGCCCGCTGGTGCCGCCCACGGGCGAGTTGCCACCCGACGCGGTGGTGGATATCTTGCAAGAGGCGCGCGAAAAAATAGTGGTCGGCGTGAACGCTTCGGGCCAGGTACGCGAGTTTCAGTTGCGCCTGCGGGTGAAGTTTCGCCTGCGCACTCCCGCCGGGGCAGAGCTGATTGCACCCACCGAAATCGCCTTGCAGCGCGACATCAGCTTTAACGAAACCGCGGTGTTGGCCAAAGAGGCCGAAGAGGTGCTGCTGTACCGCGACATGCAAACCGACATCGTGCAGCAACTGGTGCGCCGCCTGGCCGCCGTCAAGTCGCTCACCCCCTGAGCGGCACGCGGTCATGCAAATCGCCCCTTCCCAGCTAGCCCGGCACCTGGAGCGTGGCCTCAAAAGCCTGTACACCCTGCACGGCGACGAGCCGCTGCTCCAGCTCGAAGCCTTGGACACCTTGCGCGCCCACGCCCGCGCCCAGGGCTTTGGCGAGCGCAGCGCCCACACCGTGGCCGGTGCCCACTTTGACTGGAGCGAGGTGCTGGCCGCCGCAGGCAGCCTGAGTCTGTTTGCCGACAAGCAAATCATCGAAATCCGCATCCCCAACGGCAAACCGGGCAAAGAAGGCAGCGCCGCCTTGCAGCAATTGGCCGAGCAAGCGCAGGGCAATGACTGCACGCTGACCATCGTGCTCTTGCCGCGCCTGGACAAGGCGACCAAGTCCACGGCCTGGTTCATGGCCTTGGAAAATCACGGCATCAGCGTGCAGGTGGAGCCAGTGGAGCGTGCCGCGCTGCCGCAGTGGATTGCCCAGCGCCTGGCCGCGCAGGGCCAGCGCGTGGCTGCGGGCGAGGAGGGCCAGCACACACTGCAATTTTTTGCCGACCGGGTGGAGGGCAATTTGCTCGCCGCCCACCAAGAAATCCAGAAACTGGGCTTGTTGTTTCCGCCCAGCGCCGACAACGCTGGGGTGTTGACGCTGGCGCAGGTGGAAAGCGCGGTGCTCAACGTGGCGCGCTACGACGTGTTCAAGCTGTCCGAAGCCGTGCTGGCCGGTCAGGCCTTGCGGGTGCAGCGCATGCTCGACGGCCTGCAAGCCGAGGGCGAGGCCGAGGTGCTGGTGCACTACACGCTGGCGGAGGACATTCGCGCGCTCAAACGCGTGAAAGACGCCATGGGCCAGGGCCGCCCGCTGCCCATGGCGCTGCGCGAAAACCGCGTTTGGGGCGCCAAGGAACGCTTGTTTGAGCGCGTTCTGCCGCGCCTGAGCGCCGCTGCGCTGGCCGACTTGCTGCAGGCGGCCCAGGCGGTGGACGGCATTGTCAAAGGCCTCAAGCAGCCCGACTGGCCTGCCAGCGGCTGGCAAGCGCTGCACCGGCTGGCGCAGCGCTTGTGCCGTTTGTGCGCCGCAGACAAGCCCACCCCCAGGGCTGCACCGACGCGCACCCCGCCAAGATAACTAATTTTTGTAAAAAACTAATTAAAATAATATTTATAAATTGGTTAATAAAAAGCGAATTTGGTATTAAAATGGGTTAATGCCCAATCGTGTTTTGTTGTCTAAGGTGGTATCCCGGCCCCGCACCGTGCAGGGGCGGGGCTTTTCCTTGGTGGAGTTGCTGGTCGTGGTCACCATACTGGCCATCTTGGCGCGTATTGCGCTACCGGCCTACCAGAGCTACGTCACACAGAGCCGGGCCCAAGCCGCCACCGCGGACCTGGTGGCCATGGCCCTGGCGCTGGAGAACAGCTTCCAAAAAACGCTGAGCTACCCGGTCTACGCCACGCAGACCACCATCGCCGGGGGGGACGCCAACTTCACCGCGTGGACGCCGTCGCAAGGCAGTTACTTCACCTACAAAGTCATCAGCACCAGCTCCACTTTTACCGTCACGGCCGTGGGCACCGGCTCCATGAGCAGCAGCTGCATCTTGACCCTGACGAATGCCAACGTGCGCAGCGCGCCGTCCGACAACGCGTGTGGGATAACCTCCTGGTAAGGCCCCAGCCCATGCAGTCCCGGCGCCACCAGCAGGCGTTTACCTTGGTTGAGTTGATGGTCAGCCTGTCCATCATGGCCTTCCTGCTGATGGCGTGTACACCGTTTTTGGCGGCTTGGACCTACAGCCGACAAATCAAAGACGCGCAAAGCAAGCTCTTGTCGGGCTACGGCCTGGCCAAGGCGCTGGCGCTGCGCAACCCGAACGCAGCACAGAGCAACCAGGCCGCAGCCGGCCTCAAGCTGGAAACCGGCACCACCTTGCGTACGGTCTACGTCTGCCAGGGCGATCCAGGCAGCGCCAACTGTGCCAGCAGCGGCTCCAGTGTGCTGTGGTCCGCCGACTTCCCGTCGTCGGTGGCACTCACCCTGGGCGGCACCAGCGTCACGGCCAGCAGCACGACCACCGTGGGCCTGAACAACCGGGGCCTGCCCACCACGGGTGTGGTGCTGGCCTACACCCTGGCCCGCGGAGTGTCTGCCAATGACGCAACAGGCTCCCTGCTCTGAGCGCGCCATGCGCCGGCCTCAGCGCCGCGCTGGGGCGCGCCCGGGCTGGCGTCAACGGGGCAGCATGTTGTTCGAAGCTTTGGTGGGCCTGATGCTCAGTGCGGCGCTGGGTTTGGGCATGGCCTACAGCGCGGCGCGCGCGCTGTCCGCACAGCGCTACCACAGCACC
>CAIYQF010000279.1 GCA_903928325.1 uncultured beta proteobacterium
CAACACGGCTAAGGCAGTGATGAGAAAACCCCAAAATACCGAAACCGCCGTGTGGTCAACAAACACCCGCAGGCTCGTGATACACGCGGTGATGGCGTCGGTGTCACGGTCCAAAATCATGGGAATGGACACCGCCGCAGTGGCAAAAACCATGCCGGCAAAGGCGCTGCCCACCACCAGGTAGGCGACCAAAAACTCCCAGTTGTCCGGACTAAAAACCGCCTCGATCACGCCGGTGGTCGACGGCATGCCGGTGTTAAAAAACACGGCAAAAACCACCAAGGATGCGCGGCCCCACAGCAACTCCATCACGATCAGCACCAACACCAGCAAACCCATGCTGCGCAGGTTGGTGCTCCAGCAGATCAGCGAATGGCCCAGGTGCGCCACCCGACCGCTTTCGTGGCAGCGGCTCACGTCGTACAAACCCATGGCCAAAAACGGCCCCACCAGCAGGCAGCCCGAAGCCATGGAGATGACGTATTCGGGCGAATGGCGAAACACCGCACCCAGCAGCACCGCCATCGCCCAAAAGCACAGGCCGTAAAACAACGCGATGGCTTTGGCCCGCCGTGCGTCCTGCCAGCCGCGTTGCAACCACACCAGCGGGTCGCTCCAGCGCAGCGTGGCAATGGTGTTGCCGGGCTCTAGGGGTGGAGGGGGCTCGTAAGGGGTGTGCTCTTTGGGTTGTTGATCATGTGGGTCGGGCTCGGTGTTCATTGCAAATAGCTTAAGAGCCTAGCCCTCGGCCCACCATTCGGGAAATTACCCATGCCATTGCCCTGGCCTTGCCCGACCGATGCTTAGCGCACAACGCCCAAGTCGTGCCCCAGCGCGCGGCGTTCGTCAAACACAAAGCAGCCGCCTGCATAGTGCGCGCCGTCGGTTTCTTCAAAGTATTTGAGGATGCCGCCGTCTAGCTGGTAGACGTTTTCCAGCCCTTCTTCGCGCATCAGGATGGCGGCTTTTTCGCAGCGGATGCCGCCGGTGCAAAAGCTCACCACGGTTTTGCCTTCCAGCTCGGCCTTGTGGGCCCGAAAGGCGTCGGGGAATTCGGTGAACTTGGTGATGCGCCAGTCGATGGCGCCCTCAAAGGTGCCTGCGTCCACCTCAAAGTCATTGCGCGTGTCCAGCGTCACCACCGGGCGACCCGCGTCGTCCACACCGGCTTCCAGCCAGCGGCGCACCGTGGCGGCGCTCACCGCCGGGGCGCGGCCCTGGGCGGGCTGGATGGCGGGGTGGTTCATGCGGATGATTTCGTTTTTCACCTTGACCAGCATTTTTTTGAAGGGAGTGGTGTCCGACCAGCTTTCTTTGGGCTGCAGTTCGGCAAACCGGGCGTCGGTGCGCAGCTGCGCCACAAATTCGCGCACCTTGTTCTCCGGCCCGGCCAAAAACAGGTTGATGCCCTCGGTCGCCAGCAAGATCGTTCCTTTGAGGTCTAGCGCCAGCGCACGCGCCAGCAGCACGGGGCGCAGTTCGGCTGCGTCGGGCAAAGGCGTGAACTGGTAGGACGAGATATTGAGGATGGCTTGCATACGTGCGCGATGCGGGTGGCGCAGCGCTAGGGTGGCGGGGGGGGTAATTTTGCGCCCAAGGCGCC
>CAIYQF010000280.1 GCA_903928325.1 uncultured beta proteobacterium
AATACAAGGCCATGGCGTCATCCACGCCGGGATCGGTGTCGAAAATAGCTTTGCGTGGGAGTGTGGGGGTCATGGGGTCTTTCAGTTCAGTCCGCACAGCGTGCGCAATGCAGCCAGTCTGGCCTGCGTGTTGTTGTCGGGTTGCTCGGCTAGCAGCACCGCCACTTCGGCGACCTGGGGGATGCTGGCTTGTGCACCCAGCCGGGTGCAGGCAAGTGCCGCCGCTGCACTGGCATAGCGCAGCGCTGCGTCCATACTTTGCCCATGGCAGAGGGCGGCGCATAGCGCACCGCAAAAGGTGTCGCCGGCACCGGTGCTGTCCACCGTTGTGATGGCGAACGAGGTCTGTAAATGGAATGCGCCTTGGTGGCGGGCACAGCAGCCCTGCGCACCCAAAGTCACCACCACGGTCGGCACGTCGAGTTTCGACAGGCATTCTGCAATGCTGCCCGCGCACTGCGACACGGTTGCCAACTCCCCTTCGTTCACAACCAGAATGTCGACCAGTGCCAGCAATTCGGTTGGCAATTGGCGTGCCGGTGCTGCGTTGAGCACCACAGTCACACCGGCGTTGCGAGCGGCCTGGGCATAGGCGGTGACCGCTTCCAGTGGGGTTTCCAGTTGCAAAAGCAAATGGGTGTAACCGTTAAGCGGCGGCAGATGCTCGGGGCGCAGACGGGCGTTTGCGCCGGGTGCCACGGTGATGGCGTTTTCACCGGCGTCCGAGACACAGATGAATGCAGTGCCCGTGGGGTGTTCGGTTTCGCGCACGGTCAAGAGCTTGACGCCCGCGCCTTGCAGGGATTCTTCCAGCGGAGTGGCAAAGGCGTCGTTGCCGAGTGCCAGCAACATATGCGTCACCACGCCACCGGCACGCGCGCTGGCGACCGCCTGGTTGGCGCCTTTGCCGCCTGGGAAGGTCTTGAAGTCGCGCCCCAACACGGTTTCCCCGGGAGCAGGAATGTGGTCTGCCCGAACCACGAAATCCAGGTTGGCGGAGCCAGCTACCAAAATCATCGCGAAACCCCCTCAAGCGTCATGCCGTAAAGCGTTGTATTGTGCCGTCTAATCAGACCATGCCTATGCCTTCAAGTTCAGCCTATGTCGCCCTGATCGGGGGCGCAAATATGGATATTTCCGCCCATTCAACCGCCGCCATGGTGGCTGCCGACTCCAACCCCGGGCGCATCGTCTGCAGCCCCGGTGGGGTGGCTCGCAATGTGGCGGAGAACCTGTTGCGTCTGGGCGTAAAGCCGCGCCTGATCAGTGTGCTGGGCGACGATTTGTTTGCCCAGGCCCTGCGCCAGTCTGCCGCATCCATCGGGCTGGACCTGAGTGCCTGTGCCAGCCTCACCGGACAGCGCACGGCCACCTATTTGTCCCTGCACGAGCGGGATGGCGACATGTGCATGGCAGTCAACGACATGGGGATTCTGGAGTGCCTGACACCCGCATTGCTGTTGCCGCATCGCGATCTGTTGCAGGGCGCCGCCGCTTTGGTGGTTGATTGCAATGTACGGCCTGACGTGCTGGAGTGGTTGGGCAGCACCGTGAGGCATCCGGTACTTTTTGCTGAAGCGGTATCGGTTGCCAAATGCCCCAAACTACTTCCTGTGCTGGGTCATCTCCACACCCTCAAGGCCAACCGAATCGAGGCAGAGACCCTAAGCGGTAAGCCCATCAATAGCCCGCAAAGCGCTTGCGATGCCGCCCTGATCCTGCACCAGCTTG
>CAIYQF010000281.1 GCA_903928325.1 uncultured beta proteobacterium
AACATCTTGCTGGCAATGCCCACGTGGCTGCGCATGCCAATACCCACAATGGACACCTTGCAAATCTTGGTGTCACCCACCACCTCGTGGGCGCCCAGGCCGGGCATGACTTGGCTGCGCAACAAGTCTACGGCCTTGGCGAAGTCACCGCGGTTGACCGTAAAACTGAAATCCGTCTTGCCGTCTTTGCTCAGGTTTTGGATGATCACGTCCACGTCAATATTGGCATCGGCAACTGAGCCCAATATCTGGTACGCAATACCCGGGCGGTCGGGCACACCCAAAACGGAAATTTTGGCTTCGTCGCGGTTGAATGCGATGCCTGAAACGACGGCTTGTTCCATGTGTTCGTCTTCCTCAAAAGTGATCAATGTTCCCGATTGCGCTTCCATGGCAATGTCGATATCCCAGGGCGTGAAGCTGCTCAGCACGCGCAGCGGCACCCGGTATTTACCGGCAAACTCCACAGAACGAATTTGCAGCACCTTCGAACCCATTGAGGCCATTTCCAGCATCTCCTCAAAGCTCACCGTATTCAGGCGCCTGGCCTCCGGCACCACGCGCGGGTCGGTGGTGTAGACGCCGTCGACGTCGGTATAGATCAGGCACTCTTGGGCCTTCATGGCCGCCGCCACGGCCACAGCAGAGGTGTCTGATCCGCCGCGCCCCAGCGTGGTGATGTTGCCCAGTGCGTCCGCACCCTGAAAACCGGTGACGATCACCACCTTGCCAGCGTCCAGGTCCGCGCGGACCCGGGCGTCGTCAATCGATTCAATGCGCGCTTTGGTGTAGGCACTGTCGGTGCGAATCGGCACTTGCCAGCCCGCGTAGCTGACCGATTCCATGCCCTCGGACTGCAGCGCAATGGCCAGCAAAGCGCTCGATGCCTGCTCGCCTGTGGCGGCCAGCATGTCGAGCTCGCGCTCATACGACGTCGTTTGGCGAGGGGGAGCGAGCTCTTTGGCCAGGCCTAGCAGGCGGTTGGTTTCTCCGCTCATGGCAGACGGCACTACGACCATCTGGTGGCCTGCACGCGCCCACTTAGCGACGCGCTTGGCGACGTTGCGAATGCGATCGGTAGAACCCATGGAGGTTCCGCCGTACTTGTGAACAATGAGTGCCATGGAGTGAGGGGTTTTCTAGAGCTAAACCGTCGAATTGTACCAAGCCAAGGCGCCATTGTTGCGCTGCACAAACCCACTTCCCACGCGCAAATGGATGCGGTGGCCGCGCGTGGTGCACGCGGCAATTTGCACCATTAACGCCTCTAATTGTGCGGCGCTGGCCTGGGTGTGGTGCCGTTGCCGCAGCCAGTGGCGCAGCACATTGGCCTGGCGCGCGGGACTTATCGCCTGCAAGGCTTTGATCTGGGGCGATGCAGGGTCGCCCCCGCACACATCGCGCAGATCGTCTTGGGCCATCTCGCTCAGCAGGCTTTGGGCTTGCGCCGCGTGGGCGGCACTGCGCGCGAGTGTGCGCGCGTAATGCGGGAACACCTCGCGCAGCGCGGGCATCAGGTGCGCGCGGATGCGGTTGCGCAAAAACGTCACATCCGTATTTGTCGGGTCCTCGATAAAGCCCTGGCCATTGGCGGCCATCACGCTGCGGATCTCGGCTGCGCTCACCCGCAGCAAAGGCCGGTAGAACTGCACGCCGTCGCGCACCCAGGCCGAAGGCATGGCGCTCAAACCACCCAAGCCCGCGCCGCGGCCCAGCGCAAGTAAAAGGGTTTCCACCTGGTCGTCGGCGTGCTGACCAAGGGCCACCGACGCGCAGGGCGGCCGACCATCAGCGGGCAAGGCGAATCGGCACAGGGCACCATAGCGGGCGATGCGGGCGGCGTCTTCTGGGCTTTGGCCCGGCGAATGGTCGGCTTGCACGGTCAACACCACCAAAGGCACGCCGATGCGTTGGCACAAATCCTGGCAATGCAGCTCAAACGCGTGCGCTGCCGCTTGCAGGCCATGGTTAACGTGCACGGCCAGAACCTTGGAGGGCCACTTTTCGGCACACGCCAGAAGCAAAGCCGTGGAGTCGGCTCCGCCACTAAAGGCCACCGCCAAGGGAAGCTGCGGCTCAAACGCCTGGATCGCCGCTTGCAGCGACTGGGTCATGCGGGCCCCGCCGAGCTACTTGGCGTTGGCTTTGGTATCGGTAAACCGGCCGTAGCTTTGCAGACGCTCGTAACGCCGATCCAGCAGGTCTTTGACCTTGAGGTCGCTGATTTGCCGGTAGGCGTCGCCCAGCGCGCGCTTCAAAAAGACGGCGACCTGTTTGGGGTCGCGGTGGGCACCACCAACGGGCTCGCTGACGATTTTATCCACCAGCCCAAGTGCTTTGAGTCGCAGTGCCGTAATCCCCAAGGCGTCGGCGGCCTCCTGGGCTTTGTCGGAAGTTTTCCACAAAATAGACGCGCAGCCTTCGGGGCTGATAACCGAGTAAATCGCGTACTGGAGCATGACCACCTGATCGGCCACAGAAATGGCCAGTGCCCCGCCCGATCCGCCCTCGCCGATGATGGTGGTGATGATGGGCACCTCGAGCTGCGCCATCTCAAAAATATTGCGCCCGATGGCCTCGGACTGGCCCCGCTCCTCGGCATCGATGCCGGGGTAGGCGCCGGGCGTATCGACGAAGGTAAACACTGGCAGTTTGAACTTTTCCGCCAGCTTCATCAGGCGCAGTGCTTTGCGGTAGCCCTCGGGCTTGCTCATGCCAAAGTTGCGCAGCCCGCGCTCTTTGGTATCGCGCCCTTTTTGTTGGCCCAACACCATGCACGGCGTCCCATTGAAACGGGCCAGTCCGCCCACGATGCTCAGGTCATCGGCGAAATGCCGGTCCCCGTGTAGCTCAACGAAATGGGTAAACACATCGGCAATGTAATCGAGCGTGTAGGGCCGCTCCGCGTGGCGCGCAATTTTGGTGATTTGCCAGGGCGTCAGGTTGCTGTAGATGTCTTTGACGAGTTGCTGGCATTTTTTGCTGAGCTGGTCAATTTCAGCCGAAATATCGACCGCAGACTCGTTTTGCACGTAGCGCAACTCTTCGATCTTGCCTTCGAGCTCGGCAATAGGCGACTCGAAGTCTAAAAATGTTTTTTTGCTCACGTTGCTTTCCTTTGCATTGGCCTCAAGCCCGCTCAGCCTGCGAATCCGCCCCGATACGTCCTAATAGGCCACGGGAGCCGGATCCAGCGAGCGCCAAATATACCAAGTCGCCACGCTGCAGTAGGGTGCCCAGGCTGCGGCCACCTCTCGGGCATCGCTGCGACTAACCGATTCGCCAGAAAAATAGTTGCGGCTGATGCCGTTAATGAGACCCACATCGTCCAGCGGCAGCACATTGGGCCGCATAAGGTGAAATATCAAGAACATCTCCGCCGTCCAGCGCCCAATCCCGCGAACCGCCGTCAGCTCGGCGATGATGGTCTCGTCATCCAAACTGGGCCAGAGGCCTAGGCGCAAACGGTTATCGTCAAAGTGCAGTGCTAGGTCCACCAGGTATTCGACCTTGCGGGCACTCAAGCCCGCTGCGCGCATGTCATCGACTTTGAGTTTAAGCACCCGTCGGGGCGTCATGGCCGCCGTCAGCAGGGCGAACCGGTCCCACACGGTTTGGGCTGCCTTGACCGATATTTGCTGGCCGACGATGCTGCGCGCCAGCGTCACAAACGCGTCGCCGCGCGACTGCAGGGTGGCGTCTTTGAATTGGGGAATCAAGCGCTTCATCACCCGGTCTTTTTTCACCAGGTGCTTGCATGCGTCATCCCAAAACTCTGGCATCCCAACCGACGCTGGCGCAGCGGGCTTCATGGCGCGGCCACCTCCCAGGTGGTGCCCTGCGGCGTGTCTTTCAGGACAATGCCCTGGCCCAGCAGCTCCTGGCGAATGGCGTCTGCCCGGCCAAAGTCCCGCGCCGCCTTAGCCGCCTGGCGCTGGGCAATGCGATCCAAAATGTCTGCGCCCATCACGGCGGCACCGGCTTGCAAAAAGACGTCTGGCGGCAACTGCAAAAGGCCCAGCACCGCCCCCAAGGACTTGAGTTGGGCCGATAGTTCGCCGCTTTGGGTCCGATTGACCTCGGACGCCATCTCAAACAACACGGCAACGGCCTCGGGCGTACCGAAATCAAGGTCCATGGCCTCCTTGAACCGCCGGGCGTAGGGCGCCGACCAGTCCAGCGCGCCCGCCTGGGCCTGCGGCGGCACCGTTTGCAAGGTGGTATAGAGGCGTTTGAGCGCGGTGTGTGCGTCGTCGAGGTGCGCATCGCTGTAATTCAGGGCACTGCGGTAATGGGCACGAATGATGAAGAAACGGGTGGTTTCTGCGTCAAAGCGCGCCAGAATGTCTGCGATGGTAAAAAAGTTACCCAGGCTCTTGGACATTTTTTCATGATCGCGGGTGACAAAACCGTTGTG
>CAIYQF010000282.1 GCA_903928325.1 uncultured beta proteobacterium
GCGGATCCCAAATACCTGTCCCGGCGCATTGTGCGCATGGCCTGGGAAGACATTGGCCTGGCCGACCCGCGCGCCATGCAAATCGCCAACGACGCTGCACTCACCTTTGAGCGCTTGGGCTCGCCCGAGGGCGAACTGGCCCTGGGCCAAGCGGTGGTCTACCTGGCCGTGGCCGCCAAAAGCAACGCGGGCTACAACGCCTACAACAAGGCCCGCGCCTTCGTCAAAACCGACAAAAGCCGCGAGGTGCCGGTGCACCTGCGCAACGCGCCCACCAAGCTCATGAAAGAACTGGGCTACGGCCACGAATACCGCTACGCCCACGACGAACCCCACGCTTACGCGGCCGGTGAAACCTATCTGCCCGACGGCATGCAAGAGCCCCACTGGTACCAACCCGTGCCGCGCGGGCTGGAGGGGAAGATTGGGGAGAAGATAGCTTTTCTTAAAAGCCTGGATGCGGGGGCGGGGAAGGGCTGACTGCTGGGGTGTGATGGACTGGTGCGCCGGACTAAAACCAGAGTCTGGTGCGCGACGAAGCTAAGGCTTGTTTGGAGCGGGCATTTCCTGAGCTTGAAATACAAATCCCATTACCTGCAACCTCAGACCGCAACCGGGTACGCCGACAGGTTGACCTGGAGCCTCTCGCGCATTTCCAAAAAATGGTCGCCAAGTTGTTCATGCGAGGGATGCGTTCTATGGTTTGTACGTAGGACGTCAGCTTCATTGACGTGGCGGTCAGCCAATCGGCCCTGGACCCTGCCCATGCCGTGCCCAGATGGAGACCAAAGCAGGTCTGCCTCTTGTGATTGCACAAATTTGTGCGAATATCACAATAATGCGGACCAAAATCACGAAATTTGCGATTTGCGCGTTTCTTGCGTGGTCGTGCTCAGGCCTGCAGGCAGGTGGGCTGCCAGACCCTTTGGTCACGCCCGGCGCGGTGAATCCCGACGTCAATCCCGACACCATGGCATCTACCATTTGCGTGGCGGGCTACACCAAGGCCATTCGGCCACCGGCCAAGTACACCGACCGCCTGAAGCAGCAGCAAATCGCGCTGTATGGCTACGCGGACCGCGATCCACGGCATTATGAGGAGGACCACTTGATCGCGTTGAGCATCGGCGGCGCTTCCGCCGACGCCAACAACCTGTGGCCACAGCCTCGCGAGGGCCTGTGGACTGCCAGAGAAAAAGACCAACTTGAGGGTGTGCTGCACCGCATGGTGTGCGCAGGCCAACTTCCACTGCGACAGGCGCAACAGGCGATGGCCAAGGATTGGATTGCGACCTATCAGCGCTATGTGGGGGATCGTTAGGGCCCTAGCGGTCTAGAACCGAGGCGCCGAGCGCACCGGTTTGGTTCGTCGGCATGCGCATGGGCGGTGCCGGAGCGTCGCGTTCGAAGGGTAAACCCGCCCCGCTGAGACCCCAGGGGTGGGTAGTTGATGGCTAGAATCGCCGCTTGCAAGAATCGGCCCCCTGCAATCCCTTGGGTTTGGCCGGTTTATTGCTATCAAAGGCGTGACGCCACCCGTGTTCGCGGCCACATTGGTTCAAACACAAGAACTTCGCAAAAGGTTTGACATGGATATTTTTATACAGCAGGTAATCAACGGCCTGGTGCTGGGCAGCATGTATGCGCTGATCGCACTGGGTTACACCATGGTGTACGGCATCATCAACCTGATCAATTTCGCCCATGGCGAGGTGATGATGGTGGGCGCGCTGACCAGTTGGACCATCATTGGGCTGATGAAGGAGTCCATGCCTGGCACGCCCGGTTTTGTGGTGTTGATCATCGCCCTGCTGATTGCGTGTGTGGTGGCGGCATCGCTGAACTTTGTGATCGAGAAGGTCGCTTACCGGCCCCTGCGCAACAGCCCCAAGTTGGCGCCCCTGATCACTGCCATCGGCATGTCGATCTTGCTGCAAACGCTGGCCATGATCATCTGGAAACCCAATTACAAGTCTTACCCCACCTTGCTGCCCAACACCCCGATTGACATTGCCGGCGCGGTGATCACGCCCACGCAGGTCATGATTTTGGGCTTTACCGCAGTCTCGCTGGCGGTGCTGATGTGGCTGGTGAACTACACCAAGTTGGGCCGCGCCATGCGCGCCACGGCCGAGAACCCGCGTGTGGCGGGCCTGATGGGCGTCAAGCCGGATATGGTGATTTCGGCCACCTTTGTGATTGGCGCCGTGCTGGCTGCTATTGCCGGGGTGATGTATGCGTCTAACTACGGCACCGCCCAGCACGCTATGGGCTTTTTGCCGGGCCTCAAAGCCTTCACAGCCGCGGTGTTTGGTGGCATTGGCAACCTGGCCGGGGCCGTGGTGGGGGCGATTTTGCTCGGCTTGATCGAATCGATTGGCGCGGGCTACATCGGCGAGTTGACGGGCGGCGTGCTGGGCAGCCATTACTCGGATATTTTTGCCTTCATCGTGCTCATTGTGGTACTGACCTTGCGCCCCTCGGGCCTGCTGGGCGAACGTGTGGCTGATCGGGCCTAAGGAGCGTGGCATGAAACAACAAAAAAAATACTTCCTTATTGCGCTGGCTGCGCTGGCGCTGCTGGCGTTGCCCATGGGCCTGCAGCAGTTTGGCAACGCCTGGGTGCGCATTGCCGATATGGCGCTGCTGTATGTGTTGCTGGCCTTGGGCTTGAACATTGTGGTGGGCTACGCCGGCTTGCTCGATTTGGGTTATGTGGCCTTTTTTGCCATTGGTGCGTATTCGTATGGCCTGCTCAATTCACCACAGCTCACTGACACCTTCCCGGCGCTGATGGCCATGTTTCCGCAGGGCCTGCATTCGCCCATCTGGGTCGCCTTGCCCTTAGCGGCTGGCCTGGCGGGTGTGTTGGGTGTGTTGCTGGGCGCCCCAACCCTGCGCCTGCGTGGCGACTATTTGGCCATTGTGACGCTGGGTTTTGGTGAAATCATCCGCGTGTTTTTGAACAACCTGGACAACCCCATCAATATCACCAACGGCCCCAAGGGTGTTAGTCAAATCGACTCGTTGCATTTCTTTGGCTTTGAC
>CAIYQF010000283.1 GCA_903928325.1 uncultured beta proteobacterium
CATAAAAAAACTCCAGGAGGTGTTGTGAAAGCGTGGGCTGCGTGGCGCCGGCTCAGCGGCCATTGGCGAGCAGTAATGGCTTAGAGTTTACCCTTGATTTTTTGAAAATGTCAAGTTGTCTTATGTCTTATATAAGATATGAT
The DNA here is from genome assembly GCA_903928325.1 of uncultured beta proteobacterium. GTDB lineage: Bacteria > Pseudomonadota > Gammaproteobacteria > Burkholderiales > Burkholderiaceae_C > Allorhodoferax. Next base: position 144 of record CAIYQF010000283.1, read on the forward strand.
TACAATATATTCGATACTGACTTTGCGCTGACAAAAGCACCCCTTTATGGCTGTTACGCACCCACTTTTCAACGATCCAGTCGCAATCAGCCCGACGGCAGACCCCGTATCCGGCGGGCAAGCTGTGGCACCCAGCGCTGCTGCGCCGCAAGCCACGCCTGCATTTAGTCCTCTGTACCAGCAAATCAAAGCCTTGCTGCTGCAAAGCCTGGAATCTGGGGAATGGAAGTCTGGGGCTGCCATACCCAGTGAGCAGGAATTGGCCACCCGCTTCAAGGTTAGCCAAGGCACAGTTCGCAAGGCGATTGATGAACTGTCCATCGACAACCTGCTGGTAAGGCGCCAAGGAAAGGGCACTTTTGTGGCCACCCACGCCGAGCGCCAGGTGCAATACCGTTTTTTGAAGCTGGTGCCTGAGCATGGCGACGCCAACCGAGACGGCCGGGCGCAGCGCCAGATTGTGGAGTGCAAGCGCGCACGCGCCTCTTCGGAGGTGGCTCGTGGTCTGGGGCTTCGCCCTGGAGACGCCGTCTTGCAGGTGCGCCGCGTGCTGTCCTTCAGTGCCTGCCCTACCATTTTGGAAGATATCTGGCTGCCCGGCACGCCATTCAAAGGTCTGACGGCCGAGCGCTTGCGCAATGACGATGGCCCCATGTACGCACTGTTCGAGCGCGAATTTGACGTGCGCATGGTGCGCGCCGAAGAAAAAATCCGGGCCGTTTTGCCCGATGCGACGCAAATGGAGCTCTTGGTTGTCACCTCCAGCACACCCCTGCTCAGTGTGGAACGCATTGCCTACACCTACAACGACGCGCCCATGGAAATGCGCCAGTGCCTGTATCTCACGAGCAACCATTACTACCGCAATGAATTGCACTGATACTGTGATTTCGCCTCACAGACCCTGCAAGGCGTGTGTCAGATTGGTGCAGTGCAATAGAATTTGGGCTGCAACAAGCCAGTATTACCAACCGGTTACACCCTAGAAAGCATCCGACCATGTCTGCGCCCCCCACCAGCCCTCGCCCCAAGCGGCCCGAATTTCGGAACATCAACGCATTCAAAGACCTGCCCAGCTACCGGCTTCCAGTGGCGGGCTTAGTGTCTATCCTGCATCGCGTCAGCGGCGCTTTGATGTTTTTGCTGATGCCATTCATCATCTGGATGTTTGACACCTCCATTTCGTCAGAAATTTCTTTCACACGATTTACCAGCGTATTCAACAGTGGCGTGGGCTTGGTCCCCGGCTGGTTCGTCAAACTGGTGGCGTTGTCCATCATCTGGGCGTTCCTGCACCACCTAATTGCCGGAGTGCGCCACCTCTGGATGGACGCGCGCCACGCAGTGAGCAATGAATTTGGCAAGTTATCGGCGCTTGTTACCCTGGTGCTCAGCGTCGGCCTGACGCTGGTGCTGGGTGCCAAGCTGTTTGGCCTGTACTAACCCACTGCATCTGGCCAAAAACCCGGCACCGCTAACCAGCTCCTTTATTCGGAAAGATACACACCATGGCAGTTAATTTCGGCTCCAAACGCATCGTCGTAGGCGCCCACTACGGCTTGCGCGACTGGCTGGCCCAGCGCGTCACCGCCGTGCTGATGGCCCTGTTCACTTTGGTCGTTGTGGCCCAGTTGATCTTCTCCAAAGGCCCCATCGGCTACGACCTGTGGGCTGGCGTTTTTTCCAGCCAATGGATGAAGGCGCTGACCTTTGTCATCATCGTGGCGCTGCTCTACCACGTGTGGATTGGCATGCGCGACATCTGGATGGACTACATCAAGCCAGTGGGCATTCGCCTATCGCTCCAGGTCTTCTCCATCGTCTGGTTGGTCGGCTGCGCCGGCTGGGCTGTTCAGGTTTTGTGGCGCGTTTGAGCCTCCTCCACTGAGATATTTATTCCATGTCCTATCCTGTATCCAAGCGTAAATTCGACGTCGTCATCGTGGGAGCTGGCGGCTCCGGCATGCGCGCATCACTGCAACTGGCACGCGCTGGCCTCAATGTGGCGGTGTTGTCCAAGGTGTTCCCCACCCGCTCGCACACCGTGGCTGCCCAAGGTGGCATTGGCGCCTCTTTGGGCAATATGAACGAGGACAACTGGCACTACCATTTTTACGACACCGTCAAGGGTTCGGACTGGCTGGGCGACCAAGATGCCATCGAATTCATGTGCCGCGAAGCGCCCAAGGTCGTTTACGACCTCGAACACATGGGCATGCCGTTTGACCGCAACCCCGACGGCACGATTTACCAGCGCCCCTTTGGCGGCCACACTGCCAATTACGGTGAAAAAGCCGTAGAGCGCGCCTGCGCAGCAGCTGACCGCACCGGCCACGCCATGTTGCATACGCTGTACCAGCAAAACGTGGCGGCCAAAACCAGCTTTTTTGTCGAGTGGCTGGCCATGGACCTGATCC
>CAIYQF010000284.1 GCA_903928325.1 uncultured beta proteobacterium
GGCTTTGGCATGCAGGTGATCTACCACAACCGTTCCCCCCTGAGTGCTGCGCTAGAGCAGGAATGCAAGGCGCGCTACGTCAGCAAGCGAGAGTTACTCCAAACCGCCGACCACCTGGTGCTGGTCGTGCCCTACAGCGCGGCGTCACACCACGCTATCGGCGCGGCTGAGTTGGCGCAGATGAAGCCGACAGCGACGTTAATCAACATCGCGCGCGGCGGCGTGGTGGACGATGCGGCGCTGGCCCAGGCACTCAAAGACCGGGTGATTGCTGCCGCCGGACTGGACGTGTTTGAGGGCGAGCCAAGCGTGCACCCGGCCTTGTTGCAGGTGCCCAATGTGGTGCTCACTCCCCACATTGCCAGCGCTACGGAGGGCACGCGCCGCGCCATGGCGGCACTGGCGGTTGACAACCTGGTGGGCTATTTGGTGCAGGGGCGGTCGGTGACGCCGCTAAATCCCGAGGCGCATCCTGCCCCCTGACACCAGCCGAGAACTGACTTACAAAAGCGCCAGCGCCGTATCTTTCAGCAGCGCCAAGGTGGCCTGTTGTGTCAGGGTGGTAGGGCGTGAGGCACTGACAGCCAAGCTGAGGCCAATGCGCAGTGGCCCGCCGCGTGCCGTGATGGGTCGCATCGTGAAAGCACTGGGCCGGGTGGAGCGTGCCACTGCATTGCGTGACAGTATGGCGCAGCCCGCCCCGTCGTCCACCAGGTCCAGAATGGCGGAAATGCCGTCAATCTCCAGGCCGATGGTGGGGCGGCAGCCCAGCGCGGCCATTTCAGACTCCACAAACATGCGTATGGCGTTGGGGCGGCTGGGGATGACCAAGGGCAGGGCGGCAATGTCTTGCAGCGCGATGGGGCAAGGCGATGGGTCTTCAGTCAGCCCCAGCGCACGGGGCTGCACGAGCAGCAGCTCTTCACTGCTTAAGGGGCTCAGCTCCAGGCCGGGCACCGATACCGTGTTGTACAAAACCGCCGTGTCCAGGCGCCCAGCGCTCAGGGCCTCTTGCATGGCGGTGGAAAGCCCTTCGCTGATGGACAACTGCGCCTGCGGCAACTGAAGCCGAAAGGCCCGTGTGAGCGGCACCGTCAGCACCCGTGCCACACTGGGCGGCAGGCCTAGCGCCACGCGGCCGGCCAAGCCACCGCGCACCCGCGCCAAGTCTTCTCGGGCACGCTCCACTTGGTGCAGGATGCCGCGCCCGTGCTCCAGCAGCAGTTGCCCGGCTTCGGTGGGCGCTGCGCCGCGTCCGTTGCGCGTGAGCAGGGTTTGGTGCAGTTCCACCTCCAGCATGCGCACCTGGCGGCTGAGCATGGGCTGGGTGGTGTTCAGCGTGGCGGCGGCGCGGGTAAAGCTACCGAGTTCGGCCACGCGGACAAAGTATTCCAGTTGTTTAAGTTCCATGGCCTTGCTTCGTTTTCTTGGATTTTTACATGGCATGGTCTGCGTTATGCATTATTTATCTAGCTGATAGATGGCGCGCGGGCTTATCGCGCTGGTGTTTGGCACGCACAATGCGCGGACTTTATTTCTGGCCGCGTTGCGCGCATGACCTCAAGATCCCAAACCGCGATTCCTTGTCTGCTCATGCGGGGTGGCACCTCCAAGGGGCCGTTTTTTAACGAAGCGGACTTGCCGCAGGACGTGGCCACGCGCGACCGGGTGTTGCTGGCCGCCCTTGGCTCACCTGACGCCAGGCAGATTGACGGCATCGGCGGCGCCCACCCCTTGACCAGCAAGGCTGGCATGGTCAGCCGCAGCGCCCTGGCCGGCGTGGACCTGGAGTTTTTGTTCGCGCAAATCCAGCCCAACTTGGACACGGTAGACAC
>CAIYQF010000285.1 GCA_903928325.1 uncultured beta proteobacterium
CCACGCCCGCCGTGCCGCAGAAGGGTTATGAATACAAGGTGCAGGCGGGCGATACGGTTGGCGCGATTGCCAAGGCGTATCACGATCAAGGCGTCAAGGTCACCACGAGCCAGATTCTCAAGGCCAATCCGAAGCTGGATCCGGCCAAACTTTACGTGGGGCAGAAAATCTTTATTCCCGATCCGGCGGCGAAGTGAGTAGCCGCGAATCGCACGAATTGACGCCGCGCTCGCCGTTCCCTAATCTCCCGCATGGCTAAAAAGCTTTCCGGCGCGAAAACTTCGGCGGCAACTGTAGCGGCGGTCTATGACCGCCGTTCGCCAGACGAAGCTGCGCCCCCGGCGGTCACAGACCGCCGCTACAAAGCCCGCCAAGCCCAGTTCCCTCCTCGACACCCGCGTCGTTTATTGCGGCGACAATCTGGAACAGCTCGCCAAGCTGCCCGATGCCTGCGTGGATTTGATTTACATAGACCCGCCCTTTACAACTACGAAGTCTTTTGGGGCGGAACCAAGGAGAAGCGCGCCTTTGAAGACCGCCACGAGAACTGGCCTTGCCTTGATTTGGTGGACAAGCGTTGGGGTGATTGTGTGAGCTAGACACAAACACCATGAACACTGAAAACAACGAACCGCGCAAATACAATCGATACGACGAAAACTTCAAGCGTTCCGCCGTGGAGCTTCTGCTCCAAGGTGGCCAGTCGGTGGCGACCATCGCCACGGAGCTGGGGATCAGCACCCAGAGCCTCAAGCAATGGAAAAAGCAACTGGCGGCGTTGCCGGCCACCGGCCTGGGGCAGCGTTCCCTTGGCCAGCTCGAAGAGGAGAACCGCCGACTGCGGCGGGAGGTGCGCCACCTGGCGCAGCAGCGGGACATTCTAAAAAAAACGCTGGGCATCATTGCCACACCGTCCGGCAGCGATTTGAACGTGTGAAAGCCATGCGCCACGAATACCCAGTCAACGTGCTGTGCGCCACGCTGGAAGTGTCGGCCAGCGGCTATCATGCGTGGACGCAGCGGCCGCCGAGCCTGCGCGCCCAAGCCAATGCGGCTTTGCTGCCGCTGATTGCCCAAGCCTATCGCACCAGCCGCCAGACGTATGGCAGTCCGCGCATCACCCACTGGTTGCACGACCATGGCCAGGCCTGTGGCCGCGTGCGGGTGGCGCGCCTGATGCGACAGGCGGGCTTGAACCGCCGACCCCGGCGCCGGTTCCGGCCCATGAGCTTGACCGACAGCGACCATGATCTGCCCGTGGCTCCCAACCGGCTGTTGCAGCAGGCGCAACCGGTGCGTCCCGATGCCGTGTGGGTGGCCGACATCACCTATGTGGAGACGCAGGAAGGCTTCCTCTATGTGGTCGGGATTTTGGACCGGTGCAGCCGCCGCTGCATCGGCTGGGCGATGGGCGACTCGCTGGCCACCACCCTGCCATTGGCCGCGCTGGACATGGCGCTCACGCAGCGCCGCCCGACTGGTGGGTTGCTCCATCACTCCGACCAGGGCGTTCAATACGCCAGCCGAAACTATCGGCAGCGACTGACCCAGGCCGGCGTCGTTCCCAGCATGAGTCGTCGCGGCAACTGCTACGACAACGCCGCCATGGAAAGCTTTTGGAGTAGCCTCAAACGCGAACTGGTGCATCGCCACACCTTCGCCTCGCGCGCCCAAGCCCGCGCGGCCATCTTCGAGTGGATCGAAGTCTTTTACAACCGGGAGCGGTTCCACAGCGCCCTCGGTTACAAATCCCCTGTGGACTTCGAAAACCAAATCAACTAAACCATGTCTCATGCGTCACCCCAACGCTGTCCACCAAATCGAGGCAAGGCCA
>CAIYQF010000286.1 GCA_903928325.1 uncultured beta proteobacterium
CAGAATGGCGTTTTCGTTTTCCACCAGGTGGTCGGGTGGCAGCCCGCCTTGGCTTTGCCCCACGCTCATGCTGCCACGTGTGGCCACAAAGCGCATGCCCATGGCGCGTGCGGCCTCAATGCTGTCGTCCAGCGTGACGCTGTTGGGGTAGATGTACAGGTGGTCGCTGCTGGTGGTGCAGCCGCTCATGAGCAGCTCGGCCATGGCCACTTGGGTGCTGGTGTAAATCATGTCGGGCGTCAGACCGCCCCAGATGGGGTACAGACCGCGCAGCCAGCCAAACAACTCTGCGTTTTGCACCGCCGGAATCGCCCGCGTAAGCGACTGGTACATGTGGTGGTGGGTGTTGACCAGGCCGGGAATGAGCAGGTGGTGGCGCGCGTCAATCACGACATCGGCGGTTTGCGCCAACGTGTCGGCAGGGCCTAAGGCAGCAATCAGCCCATCGCGCACCAGCACCGAAGCGTTGTGCAACTCGCTGCGCGCGTCGTCCTGGGTGGCGATGGTGTGGGCGTTGTGGATCAGCAATGTGGACATGGGGCGCATTGTGCCGTGGGGCCCATGCGTGGGGGGCCTATGATTGTCTGCATGATGTCCCCCATGCCTCACCCGCCCATGCTCCAGCAGGACCCTCAGGGCTTTCTGCGCGCTTTGTTTCACGCTGCGGTGCAACGCGCCTTGCCCTTGCACAACACGGCCGCTTTTTTGCCCCCGCCACCCAAAGGCCGCACCGTGGTTTTGGGCGCAGGAAAGGCCGGCGGCGCCATGGCGCAGGCGGTTGAAGCGCTATGGCCTGCGCACGCGCCCCTCTCAGGCCTGGTGGTCACACGCTACGGCCACACGCCGCCACGTCCGCCCGGTGTGGCGCAGCGCATCGAGGTGGTGGAGGCTGCCCACCCGGTGCCCGACGCTGCCGGACTGGCCGCCGCGCAGCGCATCCTGGCGCTCACCCAGGGCCTGACCGCAGACGACTTGGTGCTGTGCCTGATCTCCGGCGGCGGATCGGCTTTATTGACCCTGCCTGCCGACGGTTTAAGCTTGCGAGACAAACAGCGCATCAACCAGCAGCTCTTAGATAGCGGCGCCCACATTGGCGAGATGAACTGCGTGCGCAAGCACCTCTCGCGCATCAAGGGCGGTCGCCTGGGCGCGGCCTGCGCCCCCGCCCGGGTAGTAACGCTGACCATCAGCGACGTGCCCGGCGACGACCCGTCCACCATCGCCAGCGGCCCCACCGTGGCCGACGCCACTACCTGCTTTGACGCGCTCGACATCTTGCGCCGCTACGCCATTGCGGTACCCGAAGCGGTGGAGCAGGCCTTGCAAAGTGGCGCGCTGGAAACCCCCAAGCCGGGCGACGCCGCATTCCACGGCCACGGCCTGCACCTGATTGCCACGCCGCAGCAAAGCCTGCAAGCCGCCGCCGACGCCGCGCGCGCGGCGGGCATTGCCGCCTACATCCTGAGCGACGAGGTGGAAGGCGAATCGCGCGAGGTAGCCAAGGTGCACGCGGCAATCGCCCGGGCCGTGGCCAAAGGGCAGGGCGCCTTTCAAAAGCCGTGTGTGATTTTGAGCGGCGGCGAGACCACGGTCACCATTCGCCCCCGCGCCCCTGGCGCTGCGAAAGGCCGGGGCGGCCGCGCAGGCGAGTTTTGCATGGGCCTGGCGCAGGCCCTGCAAGGCATGGACGGCGTGTGGGCGCTGGCCGCCGACACCGACGGCATTGACGGCGTGGAAGACAACGCCGGTGCCCAAGTC
>CAIYQF010000287.1 GCA_903928325.1 uncultured beta proteobacterium
AAAATGCCGGAAAACGAGATGTAAAAGCCCAAATCCAAAGCGGCACGGGCCACCTCTCGGGTCTCTGTAAAACAGTGAAAGACGCCACCAGCTGATCGGCCTGAAAGTCCTTCGCCCTCCTCCTTAAGAATGGCGATCGTGTCATCGGATGCGCTTCGCGTGTGGATGACCAGGGGCTTTTGCAGGGCCTGGGCCGCACGGATGTGCACCCGAAAGCGCTCGCGCTGCCAGTCCATATCCGCCAGGCTGCGCCCATGCAGCCGGTAATAGTCCAGTCCGGTCTCGCCGACCGCCACCACACGGGGCAAGCTGCCGCGTTGCACCAGGTCTTGCATGCTGGGCTCGGTCACACCTTCGTTGTCAGGGTGTACGCCCACGGTCGCCCAAAAGTTGTCGTATTCCAATGCCAGGGCGTGGACCTGGGGAAACTCCTCCAAGGTCGTGCAAATACACAAGGCCCGGTCCACCTGCGCTGCAGCCATGGATTGCCGAATACCGGCCAAGCCGAAGCTGAGTTCAGGAAACGTGAGATGACAATGCGAGTCAGTAAACACGGGTGATTTAGAGCGTATGGGTCGGACGACCCGAGCTTAAAAGGTCGCCCAGCAGCGCCTCGATTTTCACCTTGACCGCTGCAGCGCGCTGGTCCGCCGGAAAGCGAATGCCAACCCCTTGTAGCCGCCCGGCCGGTTGCCCTGGCGGCGTCACCCAGGCCACCAGGCCCGCGATGGCGTGGCGCTGCGGGTCGTTTGGCAGCGTAAGTAACACATATAACTCGTCTCCCAAGGTATACGAGCGGGTGGTCTGGAGAAAAATGCCTCCATCGGCAAACACCGGTATGTAAGCGTTGTACAGAGTCGCAATATCCTTGATGTTGAGCTGCATGACACTTGGGCGCATTGCGGAATTGCCCAAAACGGAGTCCGACCAACCGGGCGTGGGCTGGGCACTAGGGGGTGGCGTGGGTGTTGGCATACGAATGTTGACTGCGTGCGGGGATTAGGATAATTCAGGTGAGAGTGCTTGCTGGGCTTGGCAGACCAGCGACTCCAAGAGCAAGCCCGCGTTAAATGGGTGGTCCGCAGTACGATGATGGGCATTGAGCTGCTGGCTCCAGCGGGTCAATGCGGCTACCGTGCTGGGCTCGCACAGGGTCTGCGGCGCGAAAAACCGGGGCGTTGCGTTCACCGCCTTGGCCAACAGATCGTGGCACAACTTGTGCTGGGCATCCAACAGCTCATGCGTACTCCAATCCCGCACGTAGGCCACATCGCCGCGCGCCATGGCCTTGGAAAAACCGGCCCAACGGGCCGCGTTCCGCCCCGATTGGGCCCATACCAAGGCATCCTCTGGCCGCTGACCACACGCCAGCAGCGCCTCACCCGCTTGTTTGGCCTCAACCCCCTGGGCTAGCAGCCAGGCCTGGGCCGCGTCTGAGTCAGGCCATCGCATGCTGTGCGCCAGGCACCGGCTGCGAATGGTGGACAGCAATTGGTGCGCCGATTCACTGGCGAGCACGAATTTGACGTCGCCTGGAGGCTCTTCCAAGGTCTTAAGCAGGGCATTGGCCGCAATGGCATTCATGTCTTCTGCCGGGTACACCAGTACCGCTTTACCGCGTCCACGTGCGCTGGTGCGCTGCGAAAACTCGATTGCTTCGCGCATGGCC
>CAIYQF010000288.1 GCA_903928325.1 uncultured beta proteobacterium
ACTGTCAAATTCAAGTTCAATGGCCGGGTCTACAAGGGCTTTGCCGGGGACACCCTGGCGTCTGCCCTGCTGGCGGCGGGCGAGAGCCTGTTTTCGCGCTCGTGGACATACCACCGGCCGCGTGGCAGCGTCACCTCGGGCATTGAAGAGCCGTCGGCGCTGGTGCAGCTTGAATCGGGTGCCCACACTATTCCCAACGCCAAAATGCCCGAGGTGGAGTTGTACGACCGCCTGACCGCTGAGAGCGTCAACGGCTGGCCCAGCACCTTGAGCCGCCTGCTGAGCCCCAACCGCTGGGGAACGCCGCTGTTTCCGGCCGGGTTTTATTACAAGACCTTTATGTGGCCGGCCAAGGCCTGGATGTTTTACGAGCGCATCATCCGCAAGGCTGGGGGCCTGGGTGCCGCGCCTGAGGTGGAAGACGCGGCCCGCTATGTGCACCAAAACGTGCATTGCGACGTGCTGGTGGCCGGGGGTGGTGTGGCCGGGCTGGCAGCCGCGCTGGCAGCGGCGCGCAGCGGTGCGCGGGTGATAGTGGCCGAGCTGGGCCCTGCGCTGGGTGGCGCGGCGCACCGCCTGCCGGGCACCATCGACGGCATGTCGGCCTCCGCCTGGGTGCAAGCCGCCCTTACCGAGCTGGCGGTCCACCCGGAGGTGCGCATCATCAAGCGCGGCGTGGTGTTCGGCTACCACGACCACAACTTTCTGACCATCCGTGAGTCCTTGAACGACCACCTGCCCCTGGCCCAGCGCAGCGGCTTTCGCGAGCGCCTTTGGCGCGTGCGCGCCTCCCAAGTGGTGCTGGCCACTGGCGCCCACGAGCGCCCCATGGTGTTTGGCAACAACGACTTGCCCGGCGTGATGCTGTCCTCGGCCATGGCCGACTACCTGGCGCTTTATGGCGTGCTGGTGGGTAGAAACCTGGTCTTGCTCACCAATAACGACAGCGCCTATGCCGATGCCTTGGCCCTCAAAGGCGCGGGCGCCGCCGTGACGGTGGTGGACACGCGGCCCGAAAGCAAGGCCGCAGGCAGCCTGGTGCAAGAGGCCAAGGATGCGGGCGTCACCGTCTTGCGCGGCCATGTGCCCCTGCACGCCAGCGGCAGCGTGGCGGTGGAGTCGGTCACTGTGTGCCAGATGGTGGGCCAAGGGGCGGACGCCCGCGCCACCGGCACCCGGCGTCTACTGGCCTGCGACGCCCTGGGCATGGCCGGGGGCTGGAACCCGGCCATCCACCTGTATTCGCACTCGGGCGGCAAGGCGGTGTGGAAAGAGGCTGCGTGCTCCTTCCAACCCGGCACGCCCATGCCGGGCCAGGCCAGCGTGGGCGCCTGCGCCGCCGCAGCCACCTTGGCCGATACTTTGGCCGATGCCAGCCAAGCGGGCGCCGCTGCAGCTACGGCGGCGGGCTTTGCCGCCACGGTGCAAAGCTTTGTGGTGACCGAGCCGGTGCAAGAGCCCATCGCCGCCTTCTGGATTGCCGAAACGGGCGAGCCAGTGTCGCGCCGCGCCAAGGCATTTATTGACTACCAAAACGACGTGGGCGCCAGTGATATTGAGCTGGCGGTGCGCGAAGGCTTTGAGTCGATTGAGCTCATCAAGCGCTACACCGCCATGGGCTTTGGCACCGACCAGGGCAAGCTGGGCAATATCAACGGCATGGCGCTGGCCGCCCGCGCCTTGGGCAAGCCTATCGACAAGGTCGGCACCACCACCTTCCGCCCTAACTACGTGCCGATTAGCTTTGGCACCTTTGCCGGTCTGGAGCGCGGCGACTTGTTTGACCCGGCGCGCCACACCAGCCCACACGCCCAGCACCTGGCCGCTGGCGCCCCGTTTGAGGACGTGGGCCAGTGGAAGCGCCCCTGGTACTTCCCCAAGCCGGGCGAAGACATGCACCAAGCGGTCAACCGCGAAGTGCTGGCGGTGCGCAATGGCGTGGGCATCATGGACGCCTCCACCCTGGGCAAGATCGACATCCAGGGCCCGGACGCGGCCAAGCTGCTGAACTGGATGTACACCAACCCCTGGCTCAAGCTGGAGATTGGCAAAGCCCGCTACGGCCTGATGTTGGATGAAAACGGCATGGTGTTTGACGACGGCGTGACCGTGCGCCTGGGCGAAGAGCGCTTTTTGATGACCACCACCACCGGCGGCGCGGCGCGCGTGCTGGGCTGGATGGAGCGCTGGGTACAAACCGAGTGGCCGGACATGCAAGTGTTCATGACCACGGTCACCGAGCAATGGTCCACCTTTGCCGTGGTCGGCCCCAAGAGCCGCGCCGTGGTGCAAAAGCTGTGCAGCGACGTGGATTTGTCGCCCGAGGCCTTTCCGTTCATGAGCTACCGCGAAGGCACGGTGGCAGGCGTCAAGGCGCGCATCATGCGCATCAGCTTCTCGGGTGAGCTGTCCTTTGAGGTGAACGTACCCTCGCACACCGGCGCCCACGTGTGGCGAGAGCTGATGGCCGCTGGCGCGGAGTTCGAGATCACGCCCTACGGCACCGAGTCCATGCACGTGCTGCGCGCGGAAAAGGGCTACATCATCGTCGGCCAGGAAACCGATGGCTCCATCACCCCCTACGACCTCGGCATGGGTGGCATGGTGTCCAAGACCAAGGACTTTTTGGGCCGCCGCTCTTTGAGCCGCAGTGACACCGCCGCCAGCGACCGAAAGCAGCTCGTGGGCTTGCTGACCGACGACGCCGCCACCGTGCTGCCCGAGGGCGCGCAAATCACCCGCAGCGCCACCTTGCCCGCGCTGCCTGTGCCCATGGTCGGTCACGTCACGTCCAGCTATTTCAGCCCTACCGTGGGCCGCCCGATTGCCATGGCGGTGGTGCGCGGTGGTTTGTCGCGCATGGGTGAGAAGGTTTATGCGCCGTTGGTGGACGGGCGCATCGTCGCCGCCACCATTTGCAGCCCGGTCTTTTACGACCCCGAGGGGAAACGTCACCATGTTTAATGTTGTTCTAGAAAGCCCCTTGGCCGCTATTACCGGCCAGGGCCCGCGCGTGCTGTCGGTGGATGGGGCCAGCGTCACCCTGGGGGAACTGGCCTTGTGCGACATGCTCAATATTCGGGGTAACGCCGCCGATATGGGCTTTGTCCAGGCGGTGCAGCAGGCCACGGGTCTGGCGCTGCCCTTGGCGGCCAACACCGCCAGCCTGGGTGAGGCGGGTCAACTGCTGTGGCTTGGGCCTGACGAGTGGCTGCTCAAGCTCCCGCCCAGCGGCGATCACTACCAGCACCCCGGCCCGGCAGAGGCCATGGAAGCGAGCTTGCGCGGCGCGCTGGTTGGGCAGCACGTGTCGCTGGTGCCGGTAGGCCACGGGTTTACGACGCTGACGGTGCAAGGCGCTGGTGCGGCGAATTTGCTGGCGCGCGGCTGCCCGCTGGACTTGCATCCCCGCGCCTTTGCCGCCGGGGCGGTAGCGCAAAGCCACGTGGCCAAGGCAGGCGCCACCATCGTTTGCTTGGAGGCGGGTACGCACTTTGAGCTGACCGTGCGCCGCAGCTTTGCCGACTACCTGTACCGCTGGCTCTGCGAAGCCGGTGCTGCGTAGCCGGAGCGCGGGGCTGGCCCCCGCTGCCCGTGCGCGACACTTTTGCCCCTTTTCTTTTTGAGGCAGCCCATGGCCTATTCCCTCGGCATTGACACCGGCGGCACGTTCACGGACGCGGTGCTGTTGGACGACCGCAAACAGGTGGTGGCGTCGGCCAAAAGCCTGACCACGCGCTTTGACCTGGCGCAAGGCATTGCCGGGGCACTTGACCAACTGCCCCAGGAATGGCTGGCGCTGGTGACCCTGGTCTCCTTGTCCACCACGCTCACTACCAACTCGGTGGTGGAGGGGCGCGGCTCGCCGGTCTGCGTGCTGCTGGCGGGCTATGACGCGCTGCAGGTCAAAAGCAGCGGCCTGGTCGATTTGCTGGGCAATGAAGGCATTGTGTGTTTGGGCGGCGGCCACGATGCCGGAGGCATTGCCACCCAGGCGCTGGACGAGGCGGCAGCGCGCGGGGCCATCGCGCAGCACATGGGCCGGGTGTCGGCCTTTGCCATCTCAGCCACCTTTGGCGTGCGCAATCCGGCGCACGAGCTGCAGTTGCGCGCCTGGGTGCAAGACATGTGCGACGTGCCGGTCACCTGCGGCCACGAGCTGGCGTCCAGCCTGGGCGCGCCCCGGCGGGCGCTGACTGCTGCGCTGAATGCCCGCATGATTTTTCACGTCAAGTCGCTCATCGAATCAGTGCATCGCACCCTGGCTGCGCGCGCCATTGACGCGCCGCTCATGGTGGTGCAGGGCGACGGCTCGCTGATCAACGTGGCCAGCGCCTTGCGTCGCCCGGTCAACACCGTGCT